>JANXCJ010000073.1 GCA_025060275.1 Bacteroidia bacterium
ATAAGGTCCGCCTCTTGGGGCGAGGGAACAAAGGCGTATCCCTCACTGTGCAGGATACCTGCTACAAGCTCGCTATCCGCGAAATTCATCTGGCATCCATAAGTCTCTATATAGGCTTTGTAGGGGGTCTCCTGCGTCGGCAGTGTAGCGGTGTGCTGGGCAAATACCCGCGTATGGACCAGTGCCATATTTTCACAAAAGTAGGAAAAAGTTTCATAGCTCTTAGCTGTATTTTATATGCTCAGTCCTCAAGAGTGCTCATATTAGGTCCTGATAGTATTCCTATCTACCTTCTGTCGCCTGTGGAGATTATAGCGGAAGCGCCGCCCCCGGAGCGGGTAGCCGAGGTACGAAAGCAGTGGGCAGCCTTTCAGCGTTTGCGTCGTAATGTACATTTAGCTTACCCTTTAGCTAAGGAAGCAGCCCGTATCGTGCGAGAGGTGGATAATGAACGTGCCCGTCTCGGGAAAAAAAGCCGAGATTATAAAGCCTATAGTCGGCGTCTACGGAAAGAGCTTTTCGAGAAATATGAGCCTATCCTCCGAGAAATGACCGTGAGTCAGGGCATAATCCTTATCAAACTTATTCACCGAGAAACGGGTATAGATGCGTACACTCTGATCCGAGAGTATGCTGGGGGATTGCAAGCAGCTTTTTGGCAGAGCCTTGCAAAGCTCTATGGCTCTAATCTAAAACTCACCTATGACCCCTCAAAAGAACCTCTTATTGAGGCTGTGATTGAGGAGATTGAGACGGGTAAGAGTGCAGACTGGGTTTTAGATGCTTATGAGATACCGACAGAATGAACCGATGTATGTCTCGTACGAAAGGGCGTCTATGAGTGAAAATGAGGGCATGCCCTGCGTTGGGATATAGAATGAGTTGGGCCCCCCGTATATTTTCTGCTAATTGCCGACTGTGGTGGGGGGGCACCATAAGGTCGGCGGTACCTCCTATCACAAGAATAGGATGCCTAATTTTTGAAAGGTACCCCCGCATATCTACCCGAAATAGTTCCTCTGCATCAGCGAGAAGCACTTCCATTCGGGTTCTTTGCAGAGCTTTTTTATACCACTCAATTACCTCGGGAGGAAACTCTTCGCTACCAAATGCCTGAGGATATAGAAGGTTAGCTATAGAGGTGGGAGGGAAAATCCGGAGAATGCGCGGCAAAAGGCGCCCTTGCCACTGCTCTAATGTTGTCTGGGGTTTATAGGCAAAAGTGCAGGCTAAAATAGCACCGGCGATGCGCTCAGGACATTCCTGTAGTGCAATTTGCGTAATCAGCCCTCCCATGGAGTAGCCTAATATCCATATGCACTCATTCTTTGCTAACTCCTCCGCTAATCTCAAGACATCCATAGCCCGCTGATGGAGGGTATAGGGTCCAGGCCAATTCCATGCGCTTCCATACCCTCTCAGATCAGGAATAATCAGACGATAATGCTGGGCTAATGCACCCTCTACTGGAGAGAACATTCCACTGTCTACCATGTATCCATGGATGAGCATGAGCCAGGGTCCCCGGCTACCCAGCTGCTTATAGGGGAGCATGCTTCTCCTCCCTCCGCGGGATCAAGAGTGAAAGTAAGATACTACCCCCTAGTATCGTAAGAATGAAAGTCAATGATATCTCAGGCCCTATGTGCAGACCTACTATGTCCTGAAACATCTTTATTCCTATTCCAATCAGTACGATAGATATCCCGTACTCCAGCGCCCAGAAACGCTGAATCACCACAGCGAGCATGAAAAACATTGAACGAAGCCCCATCACTGCAAGGATATTGGAGCTGAATAAAACCTCTTCATCCCGGGTAATTGCAAATGCCGCAGGGATGGAGTCCACCGCGAAAATCAGGTCTGTCATTTCAACGGTAAGTAATGCTAATGACATCAGTGTGAAAAAAGTTCTACCCCCTCTTTTTATGATAAACTTTCCTTGATGGGGTATTGTGATTATGCGCAGATAGCGGCTCAGGAAGCGCAAGATAGGATTGCGGCTGAAATCCGGTGGCGAATCATCCTTTTTGATTATATTCTTGATACCAGCCCATATTAGAAATAGACCAAAGAGGTAGAGCACCCATTCAAATTTCCTTATAATAATGACCCCTGCAAATATAAATATGCCTCGCATCACGATAGCACCTAAAACGCCCCAAAACAGAATTTTATGATGATATTGGGGCTCTATGGAAAAATATCTCATTATTAGCAATATGACGAAGATATTGTCCATTGAAAGAGCGTATTCCATGATGTAAGCAGAATAGTATTCTAAAGCTCTGTCTCTACCTTTCTGATAATAAACGAATATGCCAAAAGCAAGAGCTATTAAGACAATTAGGAGAGATTGCCAAGCAGCTTGACGAAAGGTGAGAGCCCTAACTTCTCTATGAAAAAAACCCAAATCCAAAACTAAGTAGCCCGCTATCAGCGCAAAAAAAGCCCAAACTACAGGATATTCAATCATTTAGCCTTCTGAAGATAGCCAAAAGTACAACGCTTATCAAGAATCCTACAAACCAACCCCCGAGGATGTCGCTGGGGTAATGCACACCTAAGTATATACGAGTTAGACTGTGAAAGAAAGCCCAGGTTAGGCTGATTGCCCATACTAGAGGATGCCTGGCCCAGAAAGAAAATGTGCAAGCAAGTGCCATACTATTAGCTGCGTGACTTGAAGGGAAGCTGTATTTTCCACCTTTGTAGCCTCTTATGACCCGGATAGCTGGAGCTAATCTACATTCGTGCGTAGGTCTGGGGCGACCTATCCAAGGTTTCAAAATCTTACTTGTGATTAGATCGGCTGAGAGGGGGGCAGCTCCAATGAGTAGCAGAGAGACCCATGCTTTCTTTCCTTCTCGGTGTATGTTCCATAGCAAACCTATGAAAAAAAGGGGTAACCATACCCATGTTTGGGTAGCGTACCACACAAGTGTGTCCCAGGGCTCTTTTCCTAATCCATTTAGCCAAAGCAGAATACCTATATCTACCTCCTGAAGAGCTTCCTTCATCTTAAGTTCTATTTGAAGCGAGACAAATTTATCTGGCTAGAAGCCCTTTTATGCTCCTTAGTGACTTGGCTTAGCCTCCCCAAGGCTATTAGTACTTTTGCTGAGTGCAAACGATTCTAATCATTGGTAGTGGTCCTATTGTGATAGGTCAAGCGGCGGAGTTTGACTATTCGGGTTCTCAGGCAGCTCGTGCGCTGAGAAAAGAAGGATACACTATTCACCTCATCAATTCTAACCCCGCTACCATTATGACGGATTCCCTCACAGCGGATTATGTGCATCTTTTACCTCTCACGGTAGAAAGTATAGAGAAGATTCTCTCCCAGCACAAAATAGATGCGGTACTGCCTACGATGGGAGGGCAGACAGCTTTGAATTTGGCCACTGAATGTGCAAGGAGGGGCATATGGGAGAAGTATGGTGTAAAAGTTATAGGGGCCTCGGTGCAAGCCATAGAAATAGCTGAGGATAGGGAAAAGTTTCGGCAGTGGGGAGACTCTTTAGGGCTGCCTGTCTTGCCAGGAGGGATTGCCCGTTCATATCTGGAAGCGAAGGATTTAGCTCAGAGATTGGGCTATCCTGTTGTATTGCGCCCTTCTTTTACTTTAGGGGGCGCTGGGGCACAATTAGTCACTACTAAGGCTGAGTTAGAGAAAGCTGTAGGACGTGCCCTTGCTTTGAGCCCCGTCCATGAGGTCTTGGTAGAGCGAAGTGTAGCAGGGTGGAAGGAGTTTGAGTTGGAAGTTATGCGAGATAAGGAGGGGAACTTTGTAGTGGTCTGTACCATAGAGAATTTAGACCCCATGGGAATCCATACGGGGGACTCTATTACAATAGCCCCTGCCCAGACTCTCCCTGACAGCCTGATGCAGCGTATGCGAGAGTACGCTAAGCAACTTCTTCGGTCTTTTCCTGATTTTGCTGGGGGATGTAACGTACAGTTTGCGCTAAGTCCCCACAGTGATGAGATGTACTTGATAGAGATAAATCCAAGGGTTTCTCGCTCCTCTGCTTTAGCCTCAAAAGCCACGGGTTATCCTATTGCTAAGATTGCTGCTCTCCTTGCGATTGGAAAGCGTTTAGATGAGATAATCAATCCCATTACAGGTACTACCTCGGCTTTTTTTGAACCCAGCATAGACTATGTAGTCGTAAAAGTTCCCCGCTGGAATTTTGATAAGTTTCCTGGGGCTAATCGCCAGCTGGGTATGCAGATGCGTAGTGTAGGAGAGGCTATGGGGATTGGACGCTCTTTTATAGAGGCGCTTCAGAAGGCTGTGCAATCTTTAGAGCTGCGGCGCAATGGATTAGGTGCCGACGGGCGCGAAATTCAGGACCTTACCCAGCTTCTTCATGGCTTAGAGCATCCCAGCTGGAATAGGATTTTTTACATCCATGATGCTTTCTTAGCAGGCGTACCGCTTCGCACTATTCACAAGCTTACAGGCATAGATGAATGGTTTCTGCATGAGATACAAGCACTGGTAGGATTAGAACGGGAGCTTGCGGGGCATACGATAGAAACCCTTTCGCCTGAGCTACTTTGGAAAGCTAAGAGGATGGGACTCGGTGATCGGCAGATAGCCCACTTAGTTCAGGGACTTGAGAGCCAGATATACCAGCTCCGCCAAAAGTGGGGCATCCAAAGGATATATAAAAAGGTAGACACCTGTGCAGCAGAATTTGAGGCACAAACGCCCTACTATTATTCCACTTTTGAACCAGAAGGGGAAGATGAAGGGGTATATTTTGCTACGCCTGAGGAAGGTAAACCCCGTCTTCTCATTTTAGGTTCTGGGCCAAATCGGATAGGGCAAGGGGTAGAGTTTGACTACTGTTGTGTGCATGGTGTTCTGGCGGGGCAGAAGTTAGGCTATGAGACCATTATGCTAAATTGCAATCCTGAGACTGTATCTACGGACCCCGATGTCTCGGACAGGCTGTATTTTGAGCCTGTGTTTTGGGAGCATGTGTATGAAGTGATTCAGAGGGAGAAGCCCGTAGGAGTGGTGGTGCAATTAGGAGGACAGACCCCTCTTAAGCTTGCAGAAAAGCTTCACAGATACAATATACCCCTCGTAGGTACTTCCTATGAATCAATAGATATTTCAGAAGATAGAGGGAAGTTCTCTAAGCTTTTAGAGAGGTTGGATATTCCTTATCCTCCCTTTGGGGTGGCGCATACGCCTGATGAAGCCATTTTTCTTGCGGAGAAGCTGGGTTATCCTGTGCTGGTGCGTCCCAGTTATGTGTTAGGTGGGCAGCGCATGCGTATCGTGGTGGATGAAGAGGAACTGGTTGAGCAAATCGTTACTATCCTGCGGGAGATGCCGGGTAATCGTATCTTGATAGATCGCTTCTTAGCTGGAGCGGTGGAGGCTGAGTTAGACGCGCTCTGCGATGGGGAGGAGATCGGGGTAATGGGGATTATGGAGCATATTGAGCCGGCTGGGGTACACTCTGGTGACTCTACGGCTGTGTTGCCTCCTTTTTCCTTGTCTGCCCAAATACAAGAGCGTATGCAAGCATATGCACTCAAAATTGCTCAAGCGCTCTGCGTACGCGGCTTCTTGAATGTGCAATATGCTATCCATGAAGGTACCGTATATGTTATAGAGGCGAATCTTCGTGCCTCTCGCACAGTACCTTTTTTGTGTAAGGCATATGATAAGCCCTTCGTCCAATGGGCGATGGAAATCCTACTCAAGGGGAGACGTGTAAAAGAATACGAGTTTCCTAATAAACTTAGAGGATATGCCCTTAAGCTACCGGTTTTTTCCTTTGATAGGTTTCCTGAGGTAGAGAAAACTTTAGGCCCTGAGATGCGCTCTACGGGAGAGGAGATACGGTTTATTGAAGACTTAGAAGATGGTCTCTTTCGGGAGTTGTATGCGAAAAGGCAGGTGTATCTTAGCCGATGAATTGGAATGAATACTTGAGACCTGCAGAAGCGGCTCTAATGCATTCTCAGCGACTCTCCATTGCTACTGCTTTTCCAGCTGATAATTTCTCAATACAAGAGGCTCTTAGCCGTAAGCCTACGGCTGTACTCCTGGGGCTGCCCTATTATCAGCGTGGAGAGAAAGTGTACTGGTGGCCTCAAGCTACACGTAATGTTAGGAAGCATCTGTATCGTCTGGCTTTGCCTACCTCTGCTCTTTACATGGTGGATATAGGGGATATATATGTAGCTGAGAGGGCACCCAAACTCTTATTTGAGGCTATAGAGACTCTTACTAAGGCACTTATTCAGGAGGGGCATACGGTTATTTTGTTTGGGGGTGGACAGGAGGCAGCACATCCCTTGTATAGGGCTTTGGCAGCCCAGGAGACCCCCTTTGTATATGCACTGATTGATAAAAAGTTAGACCTGATAGACCCCGTATCTCTTGAAGAAATGCCTCATCGCTCTTATCACAGAGACATGCTTATTGACGAGGAGGTAAGCGTATCTACATGGGGGCATATCATAGGACTAGCATGGCACTGGCTCTCTCCTGAGGAGGAGAGTCTCATCCACGAGAAGCTGCATATGTTATATGTGCGCCTTCATGAACTAGCTCATACCCCTGACGTAGCAGAACCCCTACTGCGTATGACTGCCCTGATCTCGTTGGATTTAGGTGTGATAAGAGGGGCAGATATGCCGGCTGTCTTGGACCCAGAAGTAGAGGGGGTTCCGATAGAAATAGCCTCTAAACTGATGCGTTTTGCGGGGATGGGGTATCGCTCGGAGGTGCTTCACATAGCGAACTATTTCCCTAAGAGAGATATGGATGGGCGCACGGCAGCTGGGATCGCTTTACTTATATGGTATTTTTTAGAGGGCAGGATGAATCCCTGTCAAGATTTTCCCAAGGCTGACCGCAGTAACTTACAGAAGTACATAGTTCCTCTACCTCATTTTGATGAGGTGAGGGAACTGGTGTTTTATCGTCATCCTATAAGTGGAAGGTGGTGGCTGGAGATACCACTTTTGCATGCAGAAAATCAGATTCGTCTTGTTCCCTGTTCTCAGCAAACCTATGAGGAGGCACTTGCAGGCGAGATTCCGAGAATATGGTATGCACTGAGGCTATGTTTTTAGGTTTGTAAAGATACCTTAACTTTGACCTAGATGAAGCAGATTTTAGTGAAAGGGCTTGCTTTTGTGTCAGCCGTTTATGCGAGTCATTATTTAGGAGGAGACCTTACCTATGTCTGTTTAGGTCCGGGGCCTGGGGGTACTACTCGATATAGAGTGCGTTTCACCATGTATCGTGATTGCAATGGTATCCCAGCCGATGATCCAATTTTTATCAATTACAAGTCAGATCAGTGTGGCATTAATCAGTCAGTAGCTGTGCCGAGGACCACTATTATCCCTGGCTCAGGAGATGATGTTACGCCTGTATGCTCTAGTGCGCCTACGGCTTGTCCTAATGGCGGTGCCGCTTATGGTATTCAGCGATGGATATACGAAACGGTAATTAGTCTGCCAGCAGGATGTGGAAGCGACTGGGTGATTTGGCACTCTAACTGCTGTCGTTCTGCGGCTATTGATAATCTGAGTGGATCAAGTGGTCAAGGTTCTACTTTTTATGTAACCTTAGACAATACGCTCGTTCCTTGCAACAACTCTCCTCAATTTACGAACTTGCCTCAGTTTTTCAATTGTGTAAATCGCCCTACCCTGCTCAACTTGGGGTTAGTGGACCCTGACGGTGACTCTCTAGTGATTAGTTTGACCAACTGCTTAAATCAACCGCCTCCTGATCCCCCCCATGCGCCTTCCACGATTTACTCAGGTATTTGGAACGGGCAGGTTCCTTTTCCTACTTCTACGGGTTTCCTTATCCAGCCAGGGGGACTCTTCATTTACATTCCTACGATTCTCTTCCGGGCTGCTTTCTGTTATAAAGTAGAGGAATATAGAAATGGGGTCAAGATTGGAGAAACTATTCAGGATGTGTACTTAGTTATACAGAACTGCCCGAATGCGAATCCTCCTCTGGCTACTACTACAGCGCCAGGACGCCCCAGCGTGATTTATGATGAGACCAACGCCAATTCATTCACTTTTACGGTACCCTCCTGCCCAGATCAGACTCCTCAACCTTACTGCATAACCTTCCAGTACCAAGACAATGTGAATCCAGTTCCGCAGAATCAGCTTCGTGCAACCGTGATACAGAATCTCCCCGGGGCTACTGTAACAATCACCGGGCAAAATACTAACAATCTGCAGGTACAGCTCTGCTGGACGCCTACTTTGGCTAACCAAGGAGATCATATCATAGTCATCACTGTAGAAAACAACGCGTGTCCTATCCGTACGCGCTGGGACTATACTTATGTACTTCGGGTGCGTCCTGCCATCGCATATGAAGGTAGTATTGCGGTGATTAGGGGCCCGGGTGATACTATTCCCACGAGAGACACTACTGTATGTGTAGGTACTCAGCTAAGGTTACGGGTTACGGCTGTGGATTCTATACCTAGTCCAGCGGATATAACTTCTATTCAATGGACTACTACAGGCGGACTCACACCTCCCCCATCTTTCCCCCCAAACCCTCTTACGCAAGCTGCAACTCCACTTGTGACTGTAACAGGGCCGGGAGAGTACATCGCCGTAGTAACCTTCAGGGGCGGGTGTGTGGACAGAGATACTCTTAGGGTACGGGTATTTCCACCTGATACAGTTCGGATTCAGGAACCTATTCAAGCATGTGCAGGAAGTGATGCCACGCTTTCTGCTTCCTCTAAGCTTGGCTTGAATATCCAGTGGTACGTTGGCGCGCCCATCATAGGTACTCTCATCGGTACAGGAAGCCCTTTGAATTATCCAGTGGGTACTACAACTGGTTCTTTCTCTGTCTATGCAGTTACACGAGATGCAAATGGGTGCATAGCCAGA
>JANXCJ010000074.1 GCA_025060275.1 Bacteroidia bacterium
GGTTCATGCCTTCAGCACTTTCACGAAGCTGGGCTGCTACGCGTTCTAATCCTTTTGAGAAACGCCTTATGAGGAGTATGCCTAATGCGATAGAGCCTAAGATGAGAATAAGATAAACATTTACTGCGTAGCCAATAAAGTAACGAAGCGGCTCCTGAAAGGCCTTTTGTGATAAAGGCATAGGGATATGAAGAACACCTATAAGCCTCCCAAGTTCATCCCGCAGGGGTACGTAGCCCATGAGACGCTTTCCTGTGGGGTCTAAGTCTATGAAAGTTTCAGCACCAGGGCGCCGCATTTGTTGGATAACTTTTGGCTCCAAGAGAGGAACGGCATAGCTATTCCAATAAGCCCGGGGTAAAGTACTGCTATAGAGCATGCCCTGATGAGTGTAAAGGAACACTTCGGTATTTGAAAGACGGGCTACCCTTTGCATAAGGTCCCTTACGAAAGACTCCTCTGCTGCCAAATAACTCTGGAGCCAGAACCTAAGTTTTTCCAGCAGGACGGGATCACCCGATAGATAACTACTTACTGTCGTGAGGCGTTGGACAAGGGTCTGCCGTATCTGAGCCTGACTAATTTTTAGAAACAAAAGGAAGCTAACCCCTATGAGTCCAAAGAGAGGCAGTGCTACAAGCCCCCAGAAGAGGGCTTGCAATTGCTGGGACAGGGGTCCCTTTCTCTTATACAGGCTTTGTAAAAGGCGTGAAACGTAAGAAAAATTTTCCCCTAATCCCACTATGCCTAATAGAGCCAATAAAATAGGTATGGTAGCTAAGTGATGAGCCATATCACGCTTAGGGTATCGTAAATAACTCACTAAGCCCTGGGGACTAGAGGAGACGTATTCATAGAAGGTCGGGGTGGTTCTCCAGCTCGTACCGGAGATATGCCGAGAAGGAAGATATGGGGGAAATGGCTCTTCTCCCCACTGGCGTACAAGTTTAGTGCCTTCATAAATAGCATAAGAGATGGGGGTAAAATTCTGCTCTTCTAGGGGGTATAGTCTGGCTTGTAAAGGGAAGGAACGAGGATGAAGCTCTATTTGTACTTCTAAGGGCGTAAAGCCGGGTAAGCCCACAGGTACACGAGCTACATAGAAGTAGCGCGGCCAGCCTTGGGTCACAAAATACAAGTGGGGTGCCAGAGTGGGCGCTGCAGCTGGGGGTAAAACTTGCCGTTTAGGTAGGGGGCGTGCTTCAAAAAGATTGTCCAGCCTCAGTCCATCTGGGCTCCAGCAAGAAACTATTATCTCATAGTTTTCGGCTAAAAAATATAAATGCTTTTGAATAATAGTGGAAATGAATCGCGCGTCTATGAGATAATCTTCAACTTCTACTTGACTCCACAAGCTTGTATCTGTAGCCAAGCGTGGAAGGACCTGTGCCATACGGTATTCCAGGTGCGGATTACGCAGAAGGGCTACCTGCGGAGCATACGCCCTTAGAGACATTTGCGCTTTCTTCTTATGAGCCCAGTCAATCCATCCATCCAGTATGCCTACCACTAATACCGCTTGTGAGCCTTGTAAAAGGAAAGTAGGAATTCTATCCCGAATAAGAACAATCAGGTAAAACACTCCTAGCAGAGCTACCACCCACCACGCTAAATGGACTATCCACCCTAAAAACAAACCTAACCCTACCCCAAGAGGAAATATAAATCTTTGTTTTATTTGGATGGTAGCGACTAAAGAAGTAAAATACCTCCACAAAATGAGAAGAGTTAATCCCCATCCTACTAGCTTTATTATGCTTAGATGGCGTAAGGGGTCTACTTCTATTTGACTATGGCGGAGTAGAAGGTACAAGCCCCCCCCGAATAGGCACCATACTCCACAGAAGCCAATAGAATACAAAACCGGGTGTAGTCTTCTTTGATTAGCAGAGGGAAGGAGGGTAGTGAGCCATAAAACAATCAATAGAGTCCATCCAACATCCCAAAGGCTCGTATGAATAGGGGTAATCGCACACTTCTCCGCTGAGAAAAACTCCGAAGGTATTAGCCGACCAGGGAGCTCAGTCCAGTGAAAGAACTGCCATAATCCCACCAGTACCCCTAAAAAAACCCAACGCGCTCGGGTGTCTTTATATCTCTTTTTTAAGAAATGCCATAAATAAAATAGCCCGATCACTATACTCACACCGAAGAGGCTTAGATATGTCCATCGGAGGGGGAGTCGCAAGGCTTGTGGGCATCCTATGTAAAGCCGGAGTAGGGCTCTCTCGCGCAGGTCAGGTAAAGTGAAAGGTACTCCTTGCCCCTTACGATTGATGCATAGAGGCGGGAGGTATCGGATTTCCCGGGAGATATACCACTCTCTGTAGATACCCTTTTGCGGAGGCTGTATAAGGATAGGTACAAGAGCAACTTGCACAGTGGTATCCGAGATCGCTTTGAGAGCATAGTATATGGTTTGGTCATCCTGCAAAAGTTCAGGTGTGGGTGTATCTAAGGAAGGAATAGTTTGAGGGAGAGGCCACCCTGTGGTATTCCATTCTAAGAGGGTCCCTTTACGACCATAGCGTAAAAAGAGCACGTCGGGATGAGCTTGCCAGGCACTTGGATTCTCGCGATGCTCATATAACAGGCTGGCTACCTGTCTTACTTTTTCTAACCAGCTTTGTTGGATTATACTCTCTGCATATTTTACGTGCCATCGGAGAGGGATGGCTTCATTCCATATAGCTAAAAGCCCTCCTATTATTCCACATATTAGGCCTACCCACCCACCCCGCCGCCCCATAATTTAGGTACCCGATGATCGGGTGATGCGCTGGCTTTGACTATGAAATAGGTTATGCTTGTCGGTACTAAAGTCAATAATTCTCTCTATAATTTCTCGCAGATGAATAGGAACCTGAAAACTGACCTCTCTCCTGTTTCGTAGGAGGAGAGTGAATGTTGTAAGCGCCTCTTCTGTATGAAAGTAGTAGTCATAAATCTTTTCCCAAGGGATGAGTTCTACTTTCCATGAAAGGCGATTCCAGTCAAATTCTATTTTGTAGAACCCCTCTTCAGAAATAGGTTGGAGGAATTGGTACCGAAGCCCCCAATAAAGAAGCCCTACCACTGCTACTGAAGCAAAGCAAAGCGTAGATATATCCTGCCACAAGTTCGCAATAGTGCTTGATGCTCCATACTTAATTGAGAGTGCATAGCTCAGCATTCCTCCGCTCAACATGAGCAATCCAATACTAAATAATAAAGCTGTCCACAAACCAAAAACAGGCTTCTCCCACTTGAGAAGAATGCCCCTAAGCCGTCTATATAGGGCAATAGAGAAGACCCATGCTATAATATTGCCGAGTACTAAAAAGGCGAATATGATCTTCATCCCGTATAGAACTGAGTTCAACACTTCGGTCATAGCTTAAGCTTTGCTAAGATAGGGATTTGTGAGCTAATATGAGAAAAAAAGCTGGTGTGCCTATAAGCGTGCATACTATCTTTGCTTACTATGTTTGAGGCGCTAACGGAGAAACTTAGTCAGACTTTTAGGGCTTTAGCAGGTAGGGCTCGCCTTACGGAAGCTAACATCGCGGATGCTGTCAAAGAGATACGCCGCGCTCTTTTAGAGGCAGATGTAAGCTACAAGGTCGCCAAAGAATTTACAGAGAGTGTGAAAGCAAAAGCGATAGGACAAGAAGTTATAAAGTCTGTAACACCTACCCAGTTATTTGTGAAAATTCTCTATGATGAATTAGTGCGGCTCTTGGGGGAGAGGCAAGAGGGTCTGAAATTCGCTTCTGTTCCTCCTACTGTATTCATGGTAGTGGGGCTAAATGGAGCAGGTAAAACGACTTTCTCAGCCAAGCTTGCTCTTTATCTCAAGCGGCGAGGGCGGGCGCCTTTTCTTATCGCAGCAGATGTGTATCGGCCTGCAGCGATGGAGCAGCTGGCTGTGCTGGCAGATAAGATAGAGGTGCCTTTTTATGGAGAAAATACCCCCTCAGATGTTATCAAGCTCATAGAGAGAGGCATAGCTGCATCAAAGCAGCAAGCCAGAGAAATCATAATAATAGACACCGCCGGAAGGCAAACTCCTGATAAAGAGCTAATGGAGGAGCTGCGTAAAATAGAGTTAGCCTACAAGCCCATGGAGGTGCTCTTAGTACTGGACGCAATGACAGGGCAGGATGCAGTTACTACTGCGCAGGCTTTCCGAGAAGCTGTCTCTGTTTCGGGCTTCATTTTATCCAAAATGGATGGAGATGCGCGGGGTGGTGCTGCCTTATCTCTCAGAGCAGCGACAGCTCTCCCCATAAAATTTATCGGTACGGGTGAAAAGCCAGAGGATTTAGACCCCTTCTATCCTGACCGTATTGCGAGTCGTATCTTGGGTATGGGGGATATTGTCTCTTTTGTAGAAAAAGCCCAGGCCCAATACGACGCTGAAAAAGCTAAAAAGCTACAGGAGAAGCTACAGAAAAATAAATTTGACTTAGAGGACATGTTAGAGCAGCTTCGCACACTGCGTAAGATGGGAAATATAAAGGACCTTTTATCTATGATACCTGGCTTTTCCCAAGTCAAAGAGGCAGACATAGATGAAAAGACATTCAAGCACATAGAAGCCATTATTCTATCCATGACCCCTGAGGAGAGGCGTAACCCCCACATCATAAATGGTTCTCGTAGGCGTCGCATCGCAGCAGGTAGTGGAACTTCCCTGCAAGAGGTTAATCAACTTCTGAGAGAATTTGAGCAGATGCGTAAGCTTCTGCGAAGCTTCAATAAACTCCAAGCTCAAGGCAGAGACATCCGCCGAGCTCATCCTATTTTTAGTAAGAAGAAGTGAGAGCAAGTATTTCCGCTTTGTCTCCTTCCTAAGTATATTGAGGCTCCTCTTTGCTATGCTTGAGAGGACTGGTTCTGTAAGAGTTTTTTCTCCAGCGCTTGAACCTTAAGGGTGAGCCGCCATAAATGCACAGCTATGCCCCCCCATATAATCATAATAACAGCCGCTACCGTATTGAGCTTATCATGAGCTGTGAGCCAATCCTTCATGAGACAAAGATAATACTTCTATCATCTATTGAATGAAAGTGTGCGATGCCCTCTTACTTTTGCCTCTGTTATGGGGTGGCGAGGATGGGCTACAATAGCGCTCTTGATCCTGTCCAATCTTTTTATGAGTTTAGCTTGGTATGGACATCTGAAGGCACAGCCGGCTACTAAGCTTTCCCTCGGGGGCTGGATAAGTATCATCTTAGCAAGTTGGGGTATAGCTCTATTTGAGTATCTCTTACAAGTTCCAGCCAATCGGCTGGGCTTTCGGGGTACGGGGGGACCTTTCTCTTTAGTTACGCTCAAAGTACTTCAGGAGGCTATATCCATAGCCGTGTTCATCTTTGTAGTACGGTGGCTATTCTCAGGAGAAAAGATAGAAATAAGGCATAGAGTAGCTTTTGTACTCGTACTGATTGCAGTGTGGTTGAGCTGGTCAGGTAAATCTACCTGAGTAGGATTGAGGGGGAGTGTGATATAGAGTAGTGTAATATATTTGACTCAATCTTTTCAAGAAGCCGCTTGATTTTTATGAGCTTGTATGAGGACTAAATTTGTATTTCAGCATGCGTGCCTTAAATACGATTTGCAAGAAAAAGGTGTAGCTGCTCGTCTAAAATTCATCGGAGCCGGGCGAAAGTTCTTCTTCCATATCATCAGCTGTAGTAGCTATGCCTATGCATACCGCTTTTAGAAAGGCAGGAGTAAGAGAAGAGAGGGGAATCTTTGCTTTGAATACTGCTACTAAGTTCTCAGAGGTCTTATGGACTTCCCATGAGCCTATTTTTCTGTTAGTGCTGTTTTGTAAGAGCTTCAGAAGCACTTCGCTCGAGATTTCAGGCCTGCGATAAGCAGGGGACCATATTTCTACGATAGCTTCCTCTCCCATAGTTTCCATAGCTGACATAATAAAGATAAGCTGTGAGCGTTTATCATCTTCATCTTGAAAGACAAGCTTGAAGTCCCCATCGCTATCTACACTATACTTGAGACCCGCCTTATCTAAAAGGCTCTTAATCTTAGGATTTTGGGCTGATAAAAATCCTTTACCAACTGTTATTAGTCCTATCAGGTAAACGAAGTATAAAAGGTGCCGATGCATAACTCAAGTGTTGTCTTACTTTTAGCTCGCCTTTAGAATCACCTGCTTATCTCTCTCATTGCAGAGTGACCCTAAATGACAAACTAATATCCAAGGGGCAAAGTTAGGATTTTCTGTACGAATAGAAACCTCTTTGCCCTGAAGACAGGAGGTAGGGCGAGAGGGGTATCTCTCAGGATGTGGGTATCTCGTTGAAAGGGTATCTATAGAGTGCAATAGAGAGGTTTCTGATTAGCCTTACGGGGGGTTAGGTGTCCATAGGCTTCAAATTAGTTTATCTTTGACAGAATGGCTCGTATAGCCCTACATACGCTGGGGTGTAAGCTGAATTTTTCTGAAACGGCTGCTCTGGCGAGACAGCTTTCAGCTCAAGGTCATACTATTACGGAATGGGATGTGCCAGCTGATATTTATGTGCTCAATACCTGTACTGTAACTCACCAAGCTGAGCGTAAAGCCCATAAGCTAATTCGTCAGGTTCGTCGGCGTACTCCAGCTGCTCAGGTAGTTGTGACGGGCTGCTATGCTCAGCTTCGTCCGGAAGCCCTTCAGAAATTAGAGGGGGTAGTACTTGTGGCAAGTAATCAGGAAAAGCCCCGATTAGCTGAGGCGATAAATGCAATAGCGAGGCAAAATTCTTTTGAGTTGCCGCTGGAGCGGGAGAGTAAATGGGACTTTTGGATCACTCATTCGGGTGAGGGACGCACTCGTGCCTTTCTTAAGGTACAGGATGGGTGTGATTACAAGTGTAGCTTCTGCATTGTGCCCCAGGCGCGGGGGCCAAGCCGTAGCCTTCCTCCAGAAAAAATTATAGAAGAGGCCCTTCGTATAGCTGAAGCAGGTTTCAAAGAAATAGTACTCACTGGGATTAACTTGGGAGATTATGGAAAGCCACATGGAGTTTCTTTTATAAAACTTCTGCAGGGACTGGAAGCTCAGACTCCCTCTTCGGTGGCACGATTCCGTCTCTCTTCCATAGAGCCTAATCTTTTGTCTGATGAGCTATTAGACTTTGTGGCGGCTCATACAAGGTGGGCGCCTCATTTCCATCTACCTCTCCAGAGTGGAAGTGATAGGATATTGGGGCTTATGCGCCGCAGATATAGACGCAAGCTATATGAGAAGCGCATAGAAGCAATTCTGCAGCGATTTCCCACAGCAGGCATCGGTGTAGATGTGATTGTGGGCTTTCCTGGAGAGACAGAGAAGGATTTTCAGGAGACAAAGAGGTTCATAGCCGATTTACCTGTGAGTTACCTTCATGTTTTCCCATATAGTGAGCGTCCAGGCACACCGGCAGCTAATTTCTCTAACCCTGTGCCATGGCCAGAGCGACTTCGTCGGAGTGAAGTATTACGAGAAATAGGGCTAAGAAAGAAATATACTTTTGCGCAGAAGTGCTATAATCAGCCTGCTGAGGTATTATTAGAAACTCCTAATGAAGGACTTACGGCAAATTATCTGAGGGTTCATCTGAAGACTCCCCGTCTTCCAGGGGAGCTAGTGCCTGTAATAATAGGCGAAGAAGCCAAGCCTATAATACAGGGTTGGAGGGGAAATGAAAACTAATATAAGATGGTCATTTATCCTTTTGGCTGTATAGTAGGCTGGAGACGATAGCGTTTCCACTTAGGATAGAAGGCTTTTAGAGGAGAAGCTTTTCAGGTACTTCTAAGAGGCTCTTGAAGGTTTGGAGAAATTGAGCACCTGTGGCCCCATCTACGACACGATGGTCACAGGATAGGGTTACACGCATTCTTCTCTCTATCGCTATGTTACCTTCTTTCACTACTGGAGTAGGTTGGATAGCGCCTACAGCTAAGATAGCTGCTTCGGGGGGATTGATTACCGCTGTGAATTCTTCTATACCGAACATGCCTAAGTTAGAGATACTAAAGGTGCTTCCCGAGTACTCCTCAGGTGTCAGCTTGCGAGAACGAGCTTTATCTGCAAGGAGCTGGGTCTCCTTGGCTATTTCTTCTAATCCTTTTCTATCTGCATGCCGTACGACAGGGACGATAAGCCCCTCTTCCAAGGCTACGGCGAAGCCTATATGGATTTCTTGATGAATCCTTATAGACTCTCCTGTCCAGCTAGCGTTTAGGAGGGGATGTCGGCGTAAGGCTTGGGCACAGGCTTTAATGATGAGGTCATTGAAGGAAATCTTGACTTCCGAAAGGGTATTGAGCCGCTCTCGCCACTCTGCTGCTCTGTCCATACATACTGAAATAGTGAGATAAAAGTGAGGTGCCTCCTGCATACTAGCAGTAAGCCGACGGGCAATTGTCTTTCGCATTTGGGTAAGGGGCTGTTCTATGTAGGTGGTGGGAGCAGCAATCGCAGGGGAGGGAGCGGGCTGGCTTAGGTAGGCTTCTATGTCTCTTTTGATAATCCGTCCTCCCTCTCCTGAGCCTTGAACCTGACGTAGGTCAATTCCTGCTTCTTTTGCCATCGCACGAGCTAATGGGGAAGCCTTGATCCGGTCCCTCCCCTCAACTATAGCGTGAGCCCTCTCCACACTACTCTTTTCTACAAGGGTAGAAGCTGGGGAAGGTGAAGGGGACTCCTTTGCCGGGGCTTTTCCAGCCGAGAGTAAGGCAGATATATCTTCCCCTGCCTTTCCAATAATAGCTATAATATGTCCTATGGGTACAGGTTTACCCTCTTCTACGCCTATATGCAAAAGGACCCCATTTACAGGCGATTCAAATTCCATCGTAGCTTTATCTGTCTCTATTTCAGCAAGTATATCACCTGCCTTTACTGTATCTCCCACCTTCTTGTTCCATCTTACGAT
>JANXCJ010000075.1 GCA_025060275.1 Bacteroidia bacterium
ATAGTTACAGTCTCAGGGTATTTCTGGTGAAGCTCTATAAGGAAAGTGTCCCCCTTCACTCTGGGCATGAGCCAGTCAGATATGACTAGTACCATCTCATACCCCTGAGAAACGAGGTCATCAATAACCTCCCATGCTTCCTCTACACTCTCTGCGATCTCATACTCAAACTCATCCCCAAAGGTACTTCTAAGCTGATCCTGCAAGCTGTCCAATACAATTTTTTCATCATCTACGCAGAGGATAGCTCTTTTAGCCTTTTTCTCCTCCATAGTTTTACTGGATTTGTTGAACAGTTTCACGAGAAGTAGCGACCGCTTCATAAGGTGTCTTTATGGGAAGGCGTACATAGAACGTAGTATTTCCCGGCTCACTTTCAAAGTAGATACGCCCCCCATGCTTTTCCACAATCTTGCGAGAGATGTCCAAGCCTAACCCCGTGCCTTCTCCCGCAGGCTTAGTAGTAAAGAAAGCCTCAAAGATTTTGTGTTGTATCTCTTTTGGAATGCCAGGACCTGAGTCTGTGAAGCTGGCTACTATTTCATCGCCTTCCCGCCACAACCGGATTCGAAGCGAACCCTTCCCCTGCATGGCATGAATAGCATTAGAAATGATGTTCGTCCAAACTTGAGAGAGCTGATCTGGCAAGCCTAAGATAGCAGGTAGATCAGGCTCATACTCTTTTGTAACCTCAATACCGTACTTAAGCTGGTTGTGGTAAATGATCAGTACTGTGTCTATAGTCTCTGCGACGTTGAGATACTCAGGTTTATCTTCCGTACCCTTTCTTGAGTATGCTTTGAGAGCAAAAACAATTTTCTGTGTCTTATTTACGGCTAATTCTATATTATCTGCATTTAGACGGAGCTTACCAATGTTCCCCACCATCTCTATGATAAAGTTTGCTTTAGGATGTTTTAGAAGAGGAAGGAAAGGCTCCAGGTTATCAAATATGCCTATCTTGATAAGAGACTGAGCTATGGCAGCCCCGTTCTGAATGCCTTGCTGTTCTAGCCACTCCGTGAGTTGCCTCCTGTACTGCCTTTCTTCACGGGAGGTGAGAGAACCCGTGAAATTGAGGGTCCTTTCAACCATCTGATGAAAAATCGGAGCGAGCTCCCCTATGGTTTGAATCAGCTCAGGGTATTGCTGTAAAGTCTGTGGAAGAGATTTGGATATGTTAGTAGCGGCTGCACTAATAGCACCAATAGGAGTGTTGATCTCATGCGCCACACCTGCAATGAGCTGACCTAAGGCAGCCATCTTTTCTGACTGAATGAGTTGGTGTTGGGTATTTTTTAGGTCTTCATAGGCTCGTTCTAAATCTTTTTTGGCCGCCTCTAACTGAGAGTAGCTTTGTTGAAGCTCTGCGGTGCGTGCCCGCACAACTGCCTCCAACTCACGGTTGCGTGCCTCTAGGCGAGCAGCATTTAGGCGAATTAGGGAAAACACCAGAAACACAGCTAATATTCCATACAAAACATAAGCCCACAGCGTACGCCACCAGGGAGGTAATACCTCAAAGCTATACCGAAAAGGCGACGCCTCTACACCTAACGGTGAGAGCGCCTGAACTTCCAACGTGTATTTCCCCTCATTGAGATCAGAAAACGGGATGGCTGCACCTGACTCCAAATAACTCCACGCTTTTTCTTCTCCCTCCTTAAGGATTCTATACCGAAAACGTGGTGTACCAAGCCCTCCTAAGGGATCCATCCACCCAATAAGAAACCTACCTGAGGCCATCTTATAGGGTATCTGCGGTACAGACTGCACAGGTTGCTCTAAAAGCAAGCGAACCTCATTGGAAGAGTAAAATCGCCCACCCCATAAAAGTGAGTCTTGTCCTACTATGACAGCTCTGACCAGAGTAGGAGAAAGATGAGGAGGAGAGAAAGTAAGCCGACCTACCACTAATTCGTTCTTGTAGGCTGCCCAAACTTGCTCCCCTACTACTCTAATCACATCAGGCCTTCTCCCTACTGCATTCAGGACAAGGGGTTTACCATTGAGTAAGGGAGATAAAGTATACCCCTCCCCAGTGTAAGTTAGATTTCTAACTCCTTCCCTAGTTCTCACAAGAGAGAAATCATCCATCTGAACTACATGATCTACTCGTTCTCCCTCAAGAATTGACTCTAAAGCCGGGACTAATTCAAACTTTCCTGTGGCTTCTCGGTAAGCAAAAACCTTTTGCCCGCCTTGCGCTATCACTTGCCCTTTTATCTTGCCGACATAGTAGTTTGCTTTTTCTAAGCCCAAGGCCTCACTCCCTGCTTCCTCTTGCCGAGATACTAAGTTATAGCGTATCACACCTTTAGAGGTACCCAGCCACAATAAGTCCCCCTCCTCCACTAAGCTATGTACATCTCCAGAATATAAAGTAGCTACCCGTTTCCAACGCCCCCCCTCATACCCCAGCAGAACTAACCCACCCCTACCAAAAGCGTAGGCTTCGTTGGGCTTTCGGGTAGAACCTACTACTCCCACATAAAGCCTTTCTTCTAATATGGGCACAGCCACACCCCCTGTAATCTCATACAGTCCTTGTGAGCTAGCTACAAGCAGACGATCCTTGAGAAGAGAGAGATGCCAGCATTCTCCTCTGAGGCCTTCAACGCGCTGTATCCGATTTTGTTTGAGGCTCAAGCGAAAAACACCCTGAATAGTAGTAACATACACATAATCTTCCCGCACGAGAATATCCGTTATCTTCCCCTCTATTCCACCCAGATACCTATAAGTGCGTAAAGGGAGAGCATATAAAACCTGTGTAAGCCCACGCCCGTGAGAAATCCACGCATTCCCCACCCAATCCACATATACTGCATATATGTCATCGTCAGGGAATCCTTCATTCCGGGTCCAACGCCCAACTACTTTCCCTTTCTTATCTATGAGCAAAACACCTCCATTTAGGGTCCCTATCAGAAGATTACCATCTAGCTGTGTAACCCTGTAAATACGATTATCTCTGAGATAAGCATCAGCAGCCGTCTGGAAAGGAAGGTAAGCTCCTACTTTCCCCCGAGACTCATAAATACTCCCATCATCTGTAAGTACATATACATTTCTATCTATCTCAACTATGCCACTTAGGTACTTCTCATCAAATAATTTACCTCCTGGTACAGGCTCAAATCCATTAGGACTAACCCGATGTAAGCCTCCCCCCCCCTGCAGATTGACCCATATCTCATTTCCTACCTGTCCTGAACCAGCTATCCTAACACCTTCTCCTACACTCCATACCTTAGGTGCCACAGCTAATTGAGCTCCATCTATATACACTACACCCTTCTGAGCGATAAAGAATACCCGATTCTCACTATCTGTGAAGATAGCCTCTACATCACCAAACTGCTGCTTATCCTTCGGCAAAAAACCTCTATAGGATACATAACGAAGCTGTCCTACTGAGTCAGTCCGAAGCTCGCCCAAGTCTCCTATCGCACCCACCCATATACGATGATTAGGAGAAATAGCCAAAGCACGAATGAGGCTAGGTGTAGGATAAAAACGCCAGCGCTGCCCATCATATTCTGAGACTCCCTGGTTAGTCCCAATATACAGAAGTCCCGTCTCTCTATCCTGTACAATCGCCCTGACATAGGTATATGCACCATACTCATCCTCAGTAAAAGAGCGCCACAAGGGAAGCCCTTGTGCTACCGCCCAGCCATAAACTCCCGTTATGAGGGAAAATAGATATCTCATCAAGCTGCAATATTACAAACTTTGTCTTACAAAATGTTGCACAGACTTCACATACAAAATCTGGCTTTTCTTCGTGCAATTGAGATAGTATGGGGCCCTCATCTCAATCTTCTTACGGGAGAAACCGGTGCAGGTAAGTCCTTGCTTATAGAGTCATTAGGGGCTCTATTAGGTTTCAGAGCAGACCTCCCACCCCTGACTGAGAAAGCGATAATAGAAGCTGAGTTTTCTCGCATTCCCGAGGCAGTTTTGGCACACTTAGAGGAAAAAGAAGAGACACTTCTACTGAGATGTGAGCTTTACCCCCAAGGAAAGCGCCGTTTCTTCCTAAATGACAGTCCTATATCCTCGCAGGTTCTGCGTGAGATTGGTTTTTATCTCATAGAGATACATAGCCAGCATGAAACCCAACAGGTTTTTCAGCCCTCCTTTCAGCGAGAGCTGCTAGATAACTATGCAGAGTTGCGCGAGGAACTTGAGGTATATCGTAGAATGTTCTTCAAGTGGAAAAGCCTGAGTGAGGAGGTCTCTTCTCTAGAAAGTCGTCAAATAGAAATCCAAAAAAGCCTAGAAGCCCTGAAAGCTCCTCTATTAGAGCTTGAATCTGCAAGACTTTCCAAAGAAGAATACGAGAGATTAGAGTCCCAGATGCGTCGCTTAGAACACCGGACCCAAGCTTTGCAGATACTCTCTCATTGGTACAACCAGTTAGATGAAACACCCCACTCACCCACCGTCATACTCAAAGAGGCAGAAAAAGCTCTCAACCGACTACCCCTCCCAGAAATATCCTCTATCACTTCTCTCATGGAGCAAGCCAGAAGTTTCCTTCAAGAAGCTGTAGCCCAAATACAAGCTCTATTAGACAACTTTTCAGAAGACCCGAGCGAGATAGAAAAAATGCAAAAACGATATGACCTGTATAATACTCTATTACTCAAATATCGTCGGCCTAATATAGACTCCTTATTAGAATTTTTTGAGGAATGTAAAAAAGAATATCAATCCCTTTCAGAAGTATCCGCGCATCTCGCCCCCGCGAAGGCCGAGCTAGTCCAGCTCACAGAAGAACTTTTGAAACAGGCTTATAAAATAGAGCTTGCGCGCATAGCTGCAGCCCAGACTCTATCAGACCATGTTCAAGCCTACTTAGAGGAATTAGGACTAACCAATGCTCATTTTCACATTTCAGTAGAGAGAATGGTAGACCCTCAAAGCCCCTACAAGTGGCAGGAGCAGCCTGTCCTTCTCACCCCCCATGGCTTCTCTTCTATTTCTTTTCTGCTGCGCACGCATCCAAAACTCCCCCTTGCACCGCTCTCGCAGGTAGCCTCTGGCGGAGAGACCGCTAGGATAATGCTAGCTCTCAAAGCAGCTCTAGCAGAAAAAGTGCAACTTCCTACCCTGGTGCTGGACGAGATAGACACAGGACTCAGCGGAGAGGGGGCACGTCGAATGGGCAGCTTTATTGCTCGCTTAGCAGAGCGCCTACAGATATTGATTATCACCCATCTCCCAGCCCTTGCCTGTCAGAGAGGTAAGCACTTCTACATCTGGAAAGAGGCTACTGCCGAAGGCTACTGGCAGACAGCCATACGCGAGCTTTCAGATGCAGAAAGAGTTCAAGAACTGGCTCGCATGCTAGGAGGAGAACCCCTACGGGAGGCTACGCTTGCCGCCGCAAGAGAGCTACTAAGGAACGCTTCCGCTTCCTAACTTCTCTCTCTCTTTACTCACCCACTTTTTCTAAGCGAGGAGTTCAGAGGTAGTAGTGCATGCTAACCTTCATTAACCCTCCTTAGGAAGGAAAATAACCCTTGCGGTAAAGAGTCTTCAATGCGCGAGTACTAATTCGCAGAGACTTTCCGCTCAAGCCAGGGAGAGGTATACGCTTACTTTGAAGATTGATACCGAAACGACGTTTAGTATGCCTATTAGAGTGTGAGACATTATAGCCTGATTGAGGGCGGCGTCCACTCACTTGACATACACGAGCCATAGCGGCAAAGGTATGTTTTTAGGGAGCATATATCAGATAACCATGAGTTCCACCTATCTCCCACCGGTAAATACCCCCCGCTAGGGAAGAAGGGAGGGAATATGAACTACCTGAGGGGCTCAAAGGAGTTTGCCACACCACTCTACCTGTCATATCTCGCAGAGTTAGGAGGCCTGCCATTTCTCTGTGATATATTATGCTGAACGTGCCTTGGGTAGGATTAGGCGATAGAAGTACCATTCCTTCTCCAATCTTGCTTAGCTCACTTTGTTGTGAAACAGTAATCTGCCAGGAGAGACTATCCGAGCAGCCCGTGTTAGGATCAGTCCTTTTTAGGCGAACCTGATACACGCCCGTAGTAGTGTATGTATGAGAAAAGGAGCATCCCGAATAAATCTCCCACCCCGAGGAGGTCTCCACGAACCACGTACATTGATAGCCTGCCCCACTTTGTTCAAAACCCTCTAAGGGGGTCCCGACTGAAACAGTAAGCCCCGGCAGGAACTGTACCTGAGCGGGAGTAAGGGAGTTCACATTAAGAAGAATTACCTCATCATACCCCCAGCATCCCTGGGCATCTTGAACCATCACCCAGTAGAGGCCACTTAGGGAAGGCAAGATATAATCCCTGGGCCCTGAAAGTCCAGTTGACCATTCATAATGACTTCCCGAAGGGGATTGGGCAAAAAGCGTATCCCCCAAGCAGATATCTCTATCGGGTCCTAAATCTACTACAGGTCCAGCTCCCTGAATAAAACATAGATACCAATCAATCGCCGCCTGGGCATTATTCAGAAGCTGCGTCAGTGATGTGCCTCCCACTAAAGCAAAAGCTACCGTATCTTTACCACCCGCAAGTAAGTCAACATCTTGCGCACTAATAACTGCGAATATATCTCCAGTAGCTGTGGTCACTCCTCCCGTCTGCCGCAGGAGGTGGATATAAACCGCAGGGATAGCAGAGAAAGTATCTACTACGCCTATTCTGGATATAGAGGGCTGACCCGAGAGCAGTACGGCTCCTATGTAGCGATTACCAGCACTATTTCTTGCATATACTAAGGGAAGAGTCGAATGAATATTTACTTGATCTGTGGCAGGATTACTTCCCACATCAAAATCTAACCACCACCCTACCGAAAGGTCCAGATAATCTGAGGAAGATGGGTTAGATATCTCATATACAAACGCCACGAAGGTGTTCAGAGGTGCTCTGCGAGGTGCATAGGCACGCCCAAGAATAGACAAACCTTTTGCTCCTTGGATACCTCCTGTATCTGCGAATGCTACTTCCCCTATTTCATAAAGGCCTTGGACAGTTTTAGTGGCAGCCTGTGTAGGCTGAAAATGCGAGTACATTCTCCCCCCAGGGGCCCTCGTACATAGATGAGCGTTTGTATTATCAGCAATAGCTAATCCTCCTTCAAACAGCCATGAGCTAGCAAAACCTTGCCATCGGGCGCCACGCCCTTGCGTATTAGCAGGGGTGTCATAATAACCCACTCGTCCATTACCGCATATCGTAGTGCGAAGCCTTGCAGAGTCCAAATGGGCAAAAGCAGGATTCACCCAGCGAAGTTCTATAACCTGATAGTCCTCGTACCCATCATCTCCTTCAAAGCGAAACAGAATAGGAATCCTCGCATTAGGTGGGCAGGTAGGCATTACCTGCAGCGCAAAGGGGCTTCCAGCAGCCTGCGTATGAGACTGAAGTGTGCCTAATGTACCTATTGTATAGCTACCTTGTCCTGGAACCACCTGCAAATGAGGGCTAAGAGGTTCTACCCTAACAGTAAGATTATTCACTGGAGAAAGAAAATTCCGATAAGTGGCAGTGAGATAAAAAATCTCATTAGCAAAGAAGGCTTCATCATTATTGTCGTAGGCTTGCCAACTTACTACTCGGCATGCAGGCGTGTCCTGAGTAGTTACAGCGCGGTACAGATTAATCCGCCTTCCCAATCGGTAACGAAGGTGTGGAGAGTTAGCGGGCTCCACAGAGTCGGCTGTTATACGGAGAAGTTCGGCAATTTGATAAGCATTCAAAGTGGGGCGCTGAGCCCGCAAGATAGCTGCACACCCCGCCGCCTGCGGAGAGGCAAAAGAAGTAGCAGTCCCAAAAGAAAAGTAGCTATTCAAACCTGTAGTAGTTATACCCTCCCCAGTAGTACAAAGATCTATCCCGTAATCAATCTGCACATGCCCCCCCCACACATCCGATGTATTGACAGCCGTCACACCGATAACCCCCTCATACAGAGCAGGATAAAAGGCAGCAGGAGTGTCAGGGGGAACATTCCCTGCTCCACCTACAATCACAGGATCATAGGTGTCCACTAAATTCTTAATAAAGTTTTGAGCTGCCTGACTCCTGTAAGGTGATCCCCAAGAGCAGTTTATCACTTTAGCTCCCCTCTGTGCCGCATACAGCACCCCATCGTACGCGCCATATAATATCCCGTCGTCTGAAGCAGCTTTAATCGGAAGAATTCTGCATTGAAATGCAGGCGCTGCGATCCCTATGCCATTATCTGTAGTGGCACCTGCATAGCCCGCTACCCACGTACCATGTCCCGGATTCGCTGTGCGAGGGTCATTATCCGGCTGAAAGGGACCTGCTCCACTATAATTCCCTACTATATCCCAACCATGATAGTTATCAACATACCCATCTCCATCATCATCCACCCCATTGATAGGATCATTTGTATTGTAGGCAATATTTCCTTCTAAATCTGGATGATCAAACCTAACGTCTGTATCTACAATACCTATCCACACAGAGGGGTCTCCCGTAGTAATATCCCATGCAGGCAAAACATGAAGATGGGTTAGACAATAATTCTGGGCATGAAGATCGTTTGGAGTGTAATTTATTTGCTCTGGAGATGAAATTTCTTTCTCCGCCGGCTCACACGACCTCAGCTCTAAGAGAGGTTTCGGAATGTATTCGGGTTCTGCGTATGCGACTGCTTCAGAGTGAGCCCATAATTTAGCTACTTGGAGAGGATGAAGGGCTCTTCTATATTCTAAGACATATATAGGATTCTTCATGTCTGAAAAGGAGGGAAACCTAGGATAAATCCTCCCCTGAAGCCATGCCTGAAGCTGCTCTAACTCATCAGGTAACCTACCGGGAGAGTATCCATTTTGAAACTCAAAAAGAATTC
>JANXCJ010000076.1 GCA_025060275.1 Bacteroidia bacterium
ATACATACTCCTGATAGTGCTCGCTATCTCAAGCTGGAAGGATACTACGAGAGACAAGCCCGACAGGATCCCCAAATCCATCTAACTAAAGAGTATGTACGAGAGTGGCTTATGCGTCAAGGCTTTCAAGGGCAGCCTAATGCCACTCCTCCTCCCTTGGATATTGAGGTCATAAGGGAGGCGCGAGATAGATATGTAGAAGTTTACCAAAGACTAACCCAGAAACCTTTCCAGCCCAGAGACTATCGTGGTATTGAGGGGGAGATATATAATCATGTGAGTGCTGCTATAGAACAGCTGAAATGATAAAAAGAATTGCATTTTGGGGGATTGCGTGGGCACAGCTTTCTATTACTACTGGGGTTATTGGGCGGGATGAGAGGTTTCAGCTTAAGCGTCCTTCTGCTGCAGAGATAGACTCTCTAAGAAGGCTTGCCTTTCAGGGAGATGTCCAGGCCCAAATGGCTATGGTGGAATACTATCAGCTAATAGAGCTTCGTTCTGACAGTGCGAGGTTTTATTTGACTCAAGCTGCCAGAAAAGGCTTGCCAGAGGCACAGTACCTGCTTGGGCTTTCTTACCTGCGTGGCGTAGAGGGGCCACGTCGTCCTATCGAAGGACGCAAGCTATTAGAGGCAGCTGCAAAACAGAACTATATCCTGGCTATTCGTGTGCTTTATGAGGTGTTAGAGCCGCCAGATAGCATAAGCCCCCTTACTGTAGCTGTTCTGCCCTACAATCCCCGTCAGGCGTTTGAGTATGCCTCTCAAGGAGCGAAATTAGGCGATCCTCTTTCCATGACAGCCTTAGGGCGTTACTATGCGCAGGGAAAAGGGACTGCAAGGAATGATTCTCTGGCTCATTTCTGGTTGCTTCAAGCCGCAGAAAAAGGCTATATCCCTGCACAAGTACTGCTCGCAGAGTGGTGCTTTGAGAAGTGGAACAATCCAAAAGAAGCTCTCTACTGGGCAAATCAGGTCATTCAGAATGAGAGAGCCTCCCTGGAAGAGCAGTATAGGGCTCGTATCGCAGCATATACTGCAGAGTACTTCCCTCGTTGGCTGAGGTGGTTCCGTAGATGGCTTCTACTGCCTGAACATATACCACAATGGGTAGATAAAATTAGGGGGCTAGAGAAGAATTAAGAGTCTCTCAACTTTGTGTAGGGAAGTACCTGTCCTCTGCAGGAATGTTGTTATACTTGATAAGAAGCCTCTCTCCTGCGCATCTACTGAGAGTAGTAGTCCAGAGTACTTCCATCCTTCCCATAGCAACTTCCCTATAGCCGCTGACCGATGTTACTTTCCCACTCCCCTTCCTCCGCAGCTTGATGACGGAGTACAATTAGCATAATCTTCAAAAAACTCCCGAAAGTGAATTGGGTCCTCTCAGAACCATATGCCTTCTGACTAAAATAGCCGAAGCTGTTGATAAACCGCTTCTTCTGATAAAGCCTTTGCCGATGAGGTGTGCAGCAAGCAGTTATTCTATTCTCCAGCGGGCCTTTCTAGAAGCACCTTCCATAGCTGTTGACCCACAACTACTAGGTAGTAACGACCTGCAGGATAGTCTCTTAGGCAAATACGGAGTTCCCGAGCAGCGCCTCTCCTCCCTGCAGTCTGTAGCCCTGAAGATCATACAAGGTCCACTTATAGCCCACTTCGGCTTGCTCGGGCAGGATAAGTCTGGGCTCGGGGGAGGGATTGGTTATCACTCGCAGGCTCTCACTGATAGCGAGGGTGAACTCAGGCTCGGACGAGGGATGAGCCAATGGGGCGCAATTAGGGGCCTGTTACTCGCAGAGGAGAACTAAAAACAGATCTCTATCTTCCCCGTGATTAGTCTGATGTGTACCTGGGATAGAAATAGGTCCGGGCCCTCTTGGGGTATAGGTAGCTCCTGCAAGGAGTACATGAGTAGGAGAGAGGGGGACGACCCCTGTAGAGTGATCATGAAGAATTCCCCATAGTAAATGCTCCATAGTCACTGGCCATTCTGTACATCAAACTTTGCTAAGAAGGCATCTACAATTCCACTAAAGCTTGTTTGATGTGTTGTAGCGAGGCAGTTTGGGTATCGCACTGTCCTAACAGATTCTGACTGGTAGAGGTAGTACCCGATAGAAACACTCCACTATCCCCGTCGGCTGCACGAGAGTATCCATGATCCCTTCCCGCTCTTCCATAGTAAGTGCCCTACAGCCGCTGCGCAATCAGTGCATCAAGCTTCGCCAAAAAGGCATCCCAATCTCTTCCAAAACTTGTCTGATGTGTTCCTGCTGTAGCTATCTGACTTACAGAAAGATGTAAAGCTTGTCAAATACACGTCGTTCCCAAAGACTGCAACATTTTTGGAATAAGCCCCATCTTCAAACCCAGCTCCTCCATAGTAAGTCCCCCATACTCCTTGCACGGTTATGGGCGGCTCAATGCGCAGCGGCTCCTCTAGATGTCGCCCCTCTACCCGAAACCCTACCTCATTCCCCTCCACCACCCACTCACACTTTACTTGGCGAGTTCCAGCCCATGCTAGGGGCTCCCCTTGCTCTATCTCTCCCAACGGAGTTCTGACTACTAGTTTTCCGTTCCGCACCCTTACGTCCCCTCCTTGAAACCGCAACCGTATCACACTCACACCTACTCCCCGCTTTATCTCGAAATCATATTCTAATTCCCCTCGCTCTCCTTGATAAAATACTACATCCACTCCATTCCATACCTCTTCATATCGCACTTGCTTGTAGCTTTTGACAAACAGTGCAGGCTGATGTGCGCCTATTCCCACATTGTAGAAATTCTCCCATCCTGGCAGCTCTTCTTTAGGCTGTACCCGAGCGGCCTGCCCCCCTACAAACTCCACATCTACCCGATAGATTTCCAGTGTATGGCATTCTTCCTCTTCCCAAGGCCTGAGAGGAAGTTCCTCTGTCTCTTCATCTATCTCTTCTTGTCGAACCAGCTGCAGTAGGAAGCCGCTCGGGAGGAGGTGATAGACCAGCCCACCGACTTCTCCGCTATACAGCACAATCCCAGCGTACTTGCCAGTTTTGGTCTCGTACTTGCCCTTTATTTTCCCGAAAATAGGCTTGCCCAAGCCCCAGCTGTTGATACAGGCCCTGTGCTGCACCTAGACTCAGTAAAAGGCCTACAAGCAGACGACATTGACTCATACAAAAGCAAAGTTAGTAAAAGCTAGCCTAACAAAAGCAAAGAGAGCCTTAAGGAGTGTTTTCTTCCTGTTTTTTCTCATACGGCTTAATATCTCACTCGATCCTTTGGAAGACAGAACGGGGATAGGGACCTTTAGCTGTTGCTATACTTCCGATCCCGTAGACCTTCCTTCTGGACCCCCTTTGGGAAGCCCATGGCGAGGGAGGGGGACGCTTTACAGAATTGGTAAAGTAAAAATAGCTTTGGGTGAGACTTTTTGAATGGAGTTTTTGTAGGTATGCTGTGTTTCCCAGTGGTATGCATTGGAAAAGTATAAAGAATGGGCAACTACTCTTCGGCCGGCTTTTCTAACAATGCTCGCCATAGCTGCTGCCCTAATAAAACCAAACAATAGCGACCAGCTGGATAGCTATGCAATGAAATGATAAGCTCTCGAGCATTTCCCCTTCCACTCTGTAGAGGGCGACCCAACATGTCATACAATGTCCACTCATAGCCAGCTTCTGCTTCTGCGGGCAGCAGGAGACGTGGCTGAGTAGAAGGATGATTCAAAAGTTGAAAGTACTGGGGAGATGGGGGAGGGCAAGAATCAGATTGAGAAGAAGAAAAAGCCAAGGGGGTACAGTTGCTGTTTCCTTGCTGTTGAAAGAGGGCTAAGAACAGGTCTTCTACCCCAGCAGAGTTAGGTTGATGCAATGTAGGTGGGGTAGAGGTAGAGATAGGCCCAGGTCCTGCCTGTGTATACGTAGCGCCTCCAAAGAGCACATAGGTAGAAGAAAGTGGAACAACTCCTACTGGGTAGTCTTCTCCTACGCCTCCATAGTAGGTACCCCAAACGCGTTGTCCACTTACTGCGCAGAATTTTGCTAAGAAAGCATCTTTTGGGCCCCCTCCATAGCTCACTTGATGAGATCCTGGAGTGGCGATGCAGCTTAGACACTGAGCTTGAGTTGTCCCTACCAGATATACTCCTTCTGAGTTATCTACTGCACATGCATAGCCTTCATCGTCCCCGAGTCCTCCGTAATAAGTGCCCCATAATCGTCGTCCATTTGCTGGATCGAATCTTACTAAGAAGGCATCATAGTCCTCATCTCCTCCGTGTCTTGTTTGATGAGCGCCAGGGGTAGCAATACAGTCTGGGATAGGGCATTGAATAGGGGTATCATCATCAGTACGGGTAATGCCTGCTAAATACACCCCTCCTCCATCCACTGCGCAGGAAATCCCAAACTCTTCATCAATTCCTCCATAGTAAGTGCCCCAGATTTGTTGGCCGTTCTGGGCATCAAACTTCACTAGAAAAGCATCACCTGTTCCTGCGTAAATTGGCTGATGAACCCCAGGTGTTGCAATGCAGTTTGGGTTATTATTAGGGCACTCGGAAGGCGAGGTCTCTGTGGTACCTGCTAGGTACAATCCACCTAAACCATCCAGAGTACACGAGGACCCGTAATCACCTCTCCCTCCTCCGTAGTAAGTACCCCACAATCGTTGCCCATTTGTGTTGAACTTCACCAAAAACGCGTCAGCACTCCCCCCAAAATCTTCCTGATGGCTACCAGGAGTTGCTATACAGTTGGCACACTGGGCAGAAGATGTAGTAGTGGATCCCACTAGGTATACACCGGTTCCATCTGTTGCACAGCATAACCCCTCTTCCCACCCCCCTCCTCCATAGTAGGTGCCCCAGTCTCGTTGACCATTTGAGTCGTAGAACTTCGCCAAAAAGGCTTCACTAAACCCTCCGTAAACTGGCTGATGAGAGCCAGGAGTGGCTATGCAATTGCCATTTGGGCAAATAACGAAACTATTATCATCAGTGTTAGTAGTACCTGCCAAATATACGCCTCCCAACCCATCTACTGCGCAAGACCAACCCCAGTCAATCGCCCTCCCTCCATAGTAAGTACCCCATTCCTGAGTCACAGTTGAGATGTTGAACTTTGCAAGAAAAGCATCCCAAGGACCTCCTCCAAATGAGGTCTGATGAGCTCCAGCTGTAGCTATCTGACTCAGCGAGATAGTTGCACCAGCCAAGTACGCAAAGTTTCCAAAAACTGCAACGGCCTTATTGACGTACGCATCAGCTCCTCCTTCATCATGACTTACTCCTCCAAAGTAAGTACCCCATTCTCTCTGCACAATAGGGTCTATATGTAAAGGCTCATGTAAATTTCGTCCCTCTACCCACAACTGCAATTCATCTCCTTCCACCTTCCATCCACTTCTTAGCCTTCGTCCAGCAGCCCATGCATGAGGCTCCCCCTGCTCTATTACTCCTAAAGGAGTCTCTAGCAAGAGCCTACCGTTTTGTAATCTTATTTGGGCTCCTCGCACTCGCATCCGTATCACTCCTACATCCACCCCACGAGCTACCTCGAAATCATACTCCAGTTCTCCTCGCTCTCCCCGCCGAAATACTACATCTACTCCATCCCACACATCTTCATAGCGTACCTGCCTATACTTTCTCACAAATAAGGCAGGGGAGGCTCCTGCTCCCACATTATAGAAGTTCTCCCATCCGGGCAGCTCCTCCTGTGCCGATACTCGAGCAGCTCTACCTCTCACAAACTCCACATCCACTCGATAAATTTCTAGCGTATGACATTCTTCCTCTTTCCTCAGTATTGAAGGAAGGTCTCTTCCCTCTATCTCTTCTTGTCGTACCAGCTGAAGTAAAAAGCCGTTTGGGAGCAGATGGTAGACTAAACCACCCGCTTCTCCGCTATACAGCACATCCCAGCGTACTTGCCAGTTTTGGTCTCGTACTTGTCATTTGTTTTCTCGGAAGTAGGCTTGTCCCAGTCCCAGCTGCTGATAAAGTCCTTGTGCTAGGCATACACTTAACCACATACTTACAAGTAAATGAAGCCGCATCATACTGATAGCAATGTTAACAAAAAATTTTTCTCTAAATGACCTTGAAGGGCTTCCTTCATTCTCGTTTTTTCCTTTCTTTACTACCCCTGCTATAGCAAGGGGACTATCTAAAAACGTTTTTTCTAAGCTTCTAGCCGCTATCTCACCACCCTCAACTGGGTTTCTGCATATACTCAGCAAACTCAATCGCATAGTCAACTTCTTGTGCTTTCCCTTTCGCAGTCGCCTCTATAATACCTCTTCACGCAGCGTGGCAGGTCATGAATTCTCTTCTCTTCTGAGCCTTCTTGAGCAATTCTGATTACTTCGGTTGAATTCAATGCTCGCCTCTTGAGGAATGTATCCTGCTCTCCGCTATCTAAGCCTCATTGAGAAAATTCAACGCTATGTGAGTGAGTATAGCTACTCCGAAAGCAAGGGCTCTTTCGTCTATGTCAAAGGCATTCGTATGTACAGGCCTTTTAGTGTCTTCAGACTCTCCAGCTGTCCCCAAGCGGATAAAACAAGCAGGCACCTGCTGTCCATAAAATGCAAAATCTTCTGAGCTCATCCATAAAGGCAGTTCTTCTACGGCTCCTTCTCCTAAAAGTGCCTCTAAGTGCTTGCGGGTCCATTGGGTGAGGGAAGGATGATTCACGAGCACGGGGTAGCCTGGAGAGAATTCTATACTGGCTTCTATTCCCCAGGTTTGTGCCGTGTGTGAAGCTATAGCATATATAAGAGTCTTTGCTTTCTCCCGCCAAGTTTCTTCAAATGTTCTGAGGGTACCTGCTATATAGGCCTCGGTGGGGATAATATTCGGGGCAGAGCCGGCTTGAAATGTGCCAAAGGTAAGGACCGTAGGGTTACGGGGATCGGCTGCACGACTGACGATAGCCTGCATTTGCGAAATCATGTATGCCCCAACTACAATGGGGTCAGGGGCTAAGTGGGGATATGCGCCGTGCCCTCCGCAGGACCGAAGGTTGATATGAATCTCATCACTTGCTGCCATGAAAGGCCCGGCTCTCAGTCCCACTCTTCCCACAGGAAGCTGGGGCGTAACATGAAGACCCCATATAGCCTTGATAGGCACTTCCTGCAAGACACCTTCTTGAATCATTAAGGAAGCTCCCCCGGGAGCCTTCTCTTCAGCTGGCTGAAAGATAAGACGGACCCCCCCTCTCCACTTTTCTTGATGTTTCCATAGGAGATATGCTACCCCTAAGAGAATAGCTGTATGGGCATCATGCCCACATGCATGCATAACACCGGGGCGCTTAGAACGATAGGAGCGGTCCCCTGTCTCCTCAAGAGGTAGGGCATCCATGTCTGCCCTAAGGGCTACCCAAGGACCTTGTGGATCAGTAACTAAGTCTGCTATTACCCCTGTACCCGCTGCCTTCTTTAGTCGGATATCTGATAACTTACTCAGTTCTGTCAGAATAAAATGTTGCGTTTCTCGTTCCTCAAATGACAGCTCAGGATATTGATGAAGATGTCTGCGCCAATAGACTAAGTGAGGCAATAGGACCTGTGCTTCGGAGAGCCATCCTTCCACTTTACAAAAGTGGTTACTTTTGTTGAGTGCGGTGGCTTTTGGAGCGCTACCTCAGCCGCCACTTCAACCTGGAGGAGGTTTTAGTGCTACCCAGTTTAGCCCAACCTGTACCTGCCCCCCCTCTTCGCTTGCGATATAGAATCATGGCGAAGATACTTCGCTATTCTCCCCACTTCTTAGGTGTAATTGTAATAGCCCACCTTATTCACCAGCGCTGGCCCTACTTACCCATTGCCTATCAAGACTGGTACCATGTAGCTTATGTACTAGCTGTAACTGGACTTGTAGGATATGGGACAAACTGGCTGGCTATCAAGATGCTTTTTCATCCCAGGCAACCTCGTCCTATATGGGGGCAAGGGCTTGTACCTGCCTACAAGATGCGTATAGTGGAACGCTTTGCGGCAGCTATATCCACCCACATTTTGAATGAGGAGGTCCTTCATCGCGTGCTGCATGAGGCAGGCGTAGCCCAAAGGCTTGCTGTAGCCCTTACAGAGGGCACCTCCAACCTCCTGAATGATAGGGATTTTCGCGAAGAGATAATCCAATCCGGGAAAACTTTTCTACGCCAGCTTGTGGAGGACCCTGTCCAGCAGCGAAAGTTAATACGAGTAATAGATGCTAAACTCTTACAGGTGGTACCTTCGGGTATAGCAGGGGGGCTTTTTCGCTCTTATCGTCAGCTCAACGAAAAAGGTTATAGAGAAGTCCTCCTGCGTACTGTACTTTCTATTCCCGATGCTTTCGAAGAAGCAGTTCGTACCCTTGAGATTAGAGAAGAGGAGGTCCGAAAATTTATTCTTTCTCACACAGAGGAGCTGGAAAATCTTCTTGCAGACGTAATTAGGGCTGTTATTAGCCGAGTGCCCCTTTATCCTATCATCTATAATCAACTTAGAGGCTTTGATGAGAGACAGCTTGAGCGGCTTTTCCTTTATACTACCAGCGAACATTTAGAGTTTATCCAGAACTTGGGTGCGCTTTTGGGAGTGTTGGCAGGTGTTTTTATCATGAATCCATGGCTTTCTCTCTCAGGGGCAGTTCTCACCATAGGGGGGTTATGGATAATAGACGAAATTCTCTACCGATGGCAGAAGCATCGCCGTGAATAGTATCTGGGCACGGTACGTAGCTGGGGATCCGCTCTTAGCGCCTTTGACACCGTGGCCTTGGGGTTTGGGTTCTTTCTCGTGGGAAAGGGTCATAGAAAGCCGCCGAAATTTTCCAACTGAACGTGAAACTCTTGTAGAAGTGCTCCTTGAGCAGAATGCCCCCTTCTTG
>JANXCJ010000077.1 GCA_025060275.1 Bacteroidia bacterium
TTCAAGCCAGCCACTCTCCTCAATCCTAAAGCAAAGGGTACCCTTATCGTAGCGAATAAAGGCGAAGCTCCTGCTTCTACTATTCGCATACTTCTCTCCTATTTGGACAAAGAGAAAAGGGTAAAGCAGACGGATACCTTAGAGATAGCGCTATTGAAGCCTAATGAAGAGGCAAGCTTCCCTCTCAAAGCACCTATAGACGGAGTCAAGGAAGTTACAGCCCAGATTTTATCCTACGCCCCCTAATGCGTGGATACTGGAAAGCCTCACTCAGCCCAGCTTATAATTTCTTTTTCTCTATATTTCTCTTAGTAGGATATGAGGGACTTCTTCGCCTGACGGGGAATCCAAGCGGAGAAAGAAACTTAGTGGATATATGGCTCACTCGGCTTCTCAGCTGGGCATCGCCCTATGAATGGGTCATATCCTTAGCTATATTCTTGTTGGGATTAGCCTATGTGTATGGTATTCGCAAAGAGAATACTCCTCTTACAGGGTGGGTTCTCGTTGTAATGCTAGTGGAAGCAGCAGCCTGGGGATTTCTCCTCTATAGGCTTCTTCCTATCCTTACTCAGACATTCTTACCTACCTCAGCACAGCTAAATCTGCTCTCGGCGAATTTTTGGGAAGCCACAGCACTGTGTATGGGAGCCGGATTTTATGAGGAGCTTTTTTTTCGGGTAGTCTTAGTAGAGGGACTTCTCCTACTTTTCACAGGGCTTCAAGCTCGGAAGAGCTCCGCCTTTCATTATGTAGCTGCATGGATACTTTCCGCAATAATTTTTTCTCTATGCCACTTTATTTACGAAAAGCCCAGTCAATATGCTTTCTTTTATCGCTCTCTTTTTGGGCTTTTTATGAGCGGTCTATATATTTTGAGAGGATTTGGTATTACAGCTTGGGCACATGCTCTTTATGACATGGGCGTCCTATGGTGGAGTTAGGGCGCTCCTGGTCAGGAGCAGAGCTTGCACAAATTTTAGGCGGTATACCTTCTGAAAAGGCTACAGAGCTTGAGCTAAAAGCAATAGCTTGGGATACTCGCCGGATGCACTCTCGCATTCCCTCTCTCTTCATAGCCCTGAGAGGAGCACGGGACGGACATGCATATATACCCCAAGCATTTAAGCTCGGCGCTCTTCTCTGCCTGACCGAGCAACCCTTAGAAAAGGGGCTCCCCTACATCCAGGTAAAAGATACCTGGGAAGCCCTTTTCCGCTGGGCCAAGGTATGGCGAGACTCCCTCCCCTATCCCATCGTAGGTATCACAGGGAAACTCGGAAAAACCTGGGTAAAAGAATGGCTCGCCTACCTTTTAGAAGGACAGTTTAGGATAGTGCGAAGCCCGGGCAGCTTCAATAGCCGGCTAGGCGTACCCCTCAGTCTCCTGACCTTCCCTCCTCAGGCAGAAATAGGTCTCATAGAGGTAGCCATATCTCATCCTCAAGAAATGCCCCCTATGGGGACCCTTGTAGAGCCTGAGTATGGGGTTCTTACGAGCTTAGGGGGCTCTCAACTAAATGCGCAAGCCTACCTTCCCTTTTTCCACAAGAGCCGCTGGCTTTCTGTCCTATGGGAAGACTCTGTAAGCGTTCCTTTTACACGTATGTATAGGGTGGGACCGTTTCCTGAGGGGGACTTCGGGTGGGAAAAACTCAATGCCCGAGGAGAGGGGTACTGGCATCTGCCCGATGGAGGCAAGGTGCACCTAAAGCTCCCAGAAGGGGGACAAGCCGTCTGGCAAAATGCTATCTTAGCTGCCTCCGTAGCCTACTTATTAGGCTGTAAAATAGAATATCTAAAAGAAAGGCTTGCCTCCTTCCCCCCCCTTCCTCAGCGACTCCACTGGGTTTATGATGTAGAGGGTCGTTTCTGGCTCAACGATACCTATCATGCAGACTTTACTTCCATAGGGGCAGCCCTAGATGAATTCCAAACCCTCCCCATCACGCCCAAGACTATTATCCTCACTGATTTCCCTCCTTACACGAAGGAAGCTCACGAGAGAGTAGTAGATCGCCTTAAGGGCGAATTTAGCCCTGAGCAAGTGCATCTTATCGGACCCATCTTCCACAGTATAGGATGGGGGAATACTTATCAAGACAGAGAGGCTTTCCTTCGCACAGCTTCCCTGAGGGGCAAAGCCTTTCTCATCAAAGGCAGCCGCAGATACAAAATGGAGGAGGTTCTCTCTCATCTTACAGGCTACGGATTAGCCCCTGAGCTAAAGATGGATTGGGAGAAGATATATCGCAATCTCACTCACCTTCGCACGCATTTGCCCCCTACGACACGCATCTTGGCTATGCTCAAGGCAGAAGCCTACGGCGGAGGAGACCTCCTCATGGCAAATTTCCTCCAACGGCAGGGCGTAGATTATATCGGCGTAGCTTATACCCAAGAAGCCCTTCGCCTGCGCAGCGTGGGAATCACCTTGCCTATATTAGTTTTTTATCCAAGTAGGGAGTCTGTAACCCTATTCAAAGAAAAGGGCTTAGAAGCAGCCGTAGGTACTTGGGATGCCTTGAAGTACTGGGCTGGGGAAGAAGTGCCTATCCATGTAGAATTTGATATAGGGATGGGACGCATGGGCTTTCTCCCCGAAGAGCTCTCAGCAGTAATAGAGCTTCTCCAGCAACGCAGCGCACGCGTAAAAGGGCTATTTTCCCACCTGCCTGCCCCCGAAAGACCCCAAGACAGCCGAGTAAAGCTTCAGTTGAAAATCTTCTCAAACCTTTACAGTGCCTTTAAGTCTGTCTTTCCACAGGCAACTGGACATTTGCTAAATACCGCTGGTATTCTACACATAGGAGCTTCAGCCGCATATGATATGGTGCGAGTAGGAATTGGTCTGTACGGAATAGGCCCTGAGTTAGAAGAGGCTACCGCTTTGTATGCTCCGATCATTAGGATACAATCCTATGCGCCAGGGACTTACCTCAACTATAGCTTTCGCAGTTCGCTCCCCCAAGGAGGAAGGGTAGCTACCGTGGCCTTAGGATACGGAGACGGCCTTATGAGGGATTGGGCTGAAAAGGGCGGTTATGTATTTGTACAGGGATACCCAGCCCCGATTCTACCCCCTTTGAACATGGACCTCATGCTCATAAAGTTACCTCCCTGTGAAGTAGAAGTAGGGGATAAGGTAGAAGTATGGGGTCCCAGCCGCTCCCTCGCCCAGTTAGCCTCAGAAATGGGCACCTCCCCCTACGAAGTAATAGTCAGGCTCTCTCATCGGGTACGACGCGTCTATACCTGGGGAGGTATATGAGGCTCCAATCACTCACCTTCATTATATCAGTCGGGCTAAGCCAAGGTACCTCGCTGCCAGACTCCCTCAATGTAATTCAGCAGCTTCAATACCATGTAAAAAAGCTGTGTAGTTTTAAAGGGAGAGGCCATGGCACAAAAGGAGCTCAGCAGACAATAAAGTACATTTCTAAGACTCTTAGGCGCATGGGATATTCTCCCCAGACTCAAAGCTTTCTTGTATCTGTGCATCTCTTCACTAAGGTTGAAGTAGAAGTGAAAGAAGGTAGCAATTGGAGAAAATGGAAGGAAGGGATAGATTTCATCCCTGCGGGAGACTGCCCCTCCATAAGAGGCACCTGGAAAGTGGATACAATCCCTCAGACAGGTCATGCCTGGTGGGTCAATTCAACCCTCTCAGAAGAAGCTGTCCAAGAGATTGCGCAAAAAAGTGGCGTCTCTCTCCTACTTCTCCCTCGTTCCAAGCTTATTGCTAGTATCGCCCCAAAACCAGGTCCTTTACCGCTGCTGTACGTACAGGAGCGCTCTTCCTTCCCTCTAGAAGTGCGCCTTTCTATAAAGACTTATACCTGTAATACCACTGCTTGGAATGTCTATGCATACTTAGAAGGGGAAAGCTCAGACTCTGCTTGGGTGGTGGGAGCCCATTACGATCATTTAGGGCGCATAGGAAAAGCTACTTTCTGGGGCGCAAATGATAATGCTTCAGGTGTAGCATTCCTACTCGTTTTAGCTGATCGCCTTAAGAAGGCGAGATGCCCTTATGGTATATGGTTTGTTGCATTTGGAGCCGAGGAATTAGGCCTCATAGGCTCTCATAGATGGGTAATGACGCCTCCTTGCGCCTTAGACAGACTACGGGGGATGATCAACTTTGACCTATTAGGCTTCGGCGAAAAGGGCGTAGCAGTAGTAGGAGCGGCAGACCAGCCATTATTTTGGCAGCGCATACAGCAAGCTCGCTTGCAAATAAACTGGGATCCCCCTCTTCTACTGCGTCCTATGGCTCCTAATAGCGATCAATATCCTTTCTGGCTCAGAGGGGTACCCGCTTTGTTTTTTTATCTTCTTGGGGGGCCAAGGTATTACCATGACATTTATGATAAACCTCATACGCTCACTTGGCATGCCGCCTATCCCTTTCTGACATGGATGGAAAAAACTCTTCTCACACCCTAATGTAGAATTCGCCTATCCTATATGACTGGGCTGCCTAATCTAATCAGTAGAATTAGATAAAGCTGCCGAGGCGAAGGAGTTTCGTCGCTCAGGAGTACTACCACATCTGTACAGGAAGCGAGGAGAGCAGGTCAGAACAGCTTGCTAAAAGCGACTCACAGCGATGTATGCCTAGCCGGACCGAAAGATAGCACGCAAAACGCCTATGCTTTCGCTGCCCAAGTAATCCCTCTAAGATGAGGGCTAACTCTTATGAGACGCCCTACTCCTTGGTTTTCTTTTAGAAAAAATAAACGCATCACCTCTCTTTCCCTTTCTCTACTAACTTGGCATCCCACAGACGTGCCGACACCAGTTCTAATACCGCCTCATACACTGCTCTTTGCTACAATGTATCAACTCATGGTGCTCAATTTGAGAAAATATCTATTTCATCATAGGACACTATCTGTCTACAGTACTAACAAAAAAGGCATCTCTGAGCACCCTGGTAACTCTATAGTCATCAATCCACCCAGAATTCCACGGCATTTCCATGTCCTTACTTTCCTCTAATATACTCCTGACTACATGACCTAATCTCTCTTTATAAGCGCTATACTTCGTGCTAAGATAGAGCACTTTGATTCTCTGCAATTATATCTCTACGAAACTAGCATTAGATATCTCAGCACCTTCCTGGCGGGCCCCTCCTCTTATCAGCTTTTAGCCCCCCTCTACTCCCAGGAAGGTAATAACCTTACTCAAGAGACTCACAGCTATAGCAGTGCAGCGGGGCGAAGACAGAATAATCCCACTCAAAAGCCCTATGATAGCATAGATACACTCGTTGAGTATCGTACGTAATCTCTAGTTTTGTGGTCGCTCGTGCAGGTAGGGTCGGACTGTGAGTGCATCTTGCTAAGACTCTGCTCCTTAAGTCTGCGGTTATGTTCATAAAGAGCCTTTACCGCACTACCAGAGCTAGGATGAGCTACAGGAGTGATGATAAGCGATATGCGCATGCGTGGAATCTATAGGCAGTCCTACCAGTTGGACGCCTAAGGCTTCAAAGTCCTTCTGCCGGCGAGCAAAAGCTACAAACTCCGTAGTGCAGACAGGGGTAAAGTCGGCTGGATGGCTAAAAAGCACTACCCACTTACCCTGCAGGTCGGATAGCCGAGGTTCTCCGTGGGTCGTTTGGGCGGTAAAGTCTGGGGCAGGCTCTTGAGCCGAGGTAGGGTGCTGGTCTCTGTCATGCCACAGAGTTACATGAGCCGACATTCTTCTGAAGCTACCACTTCATAGGCATGCTATTGATGGCTTGCTTATGCTCTACTCTGAGAGAGCTCATAAAGCATCTATTGTTGAAACATTATACCTTTGTTTCACATATGAAAAAGACAACTATACAGCAGGTTTGGGTAGAAGCTTGGCGTCGTTTTCGCGCCAACTAGATTCCGGTATTGACACTGCTTCCGATGCCTACCATTTTGGGTTTAGGAGTAGCAGCACTTGCAATATTGGGAATTTCAACAACAGTTTCCCAATGTAGCTCCCGGACATCCTCCTCATCTGTGACTCCAAGGGAAAATATTGCTACCACAAGTGCGTTTGTAGAACTTAGTAGAAATAATCAGATCTCTGCCCCTGATTTTTCTAGTCTGGGTAAGCCCAGGTTTCATGATGACTATGAACCGGTCCTGAATCATGCTGAGAAGAATATTGAGCGTTATAAGGATAGTTTGAATAACCTAATGCAGCAGCTGGATGCTATATCTTCCGAAGAGATTGAGGAGGAACGCGATGCTAAGCTTAGAGAAGTAGACGAGTGGAAGGAAAAAATGATGAGATATGCTAATAGGCTCGGGTTTTTTAGACCACGGTTAGATAGCTCAGATGAGTTCGCTGACTTTTTATACGAAAATCTTGGTTATGAATACAAAGAGGCATACATGCAGGGTGATCCTATCAAGGGCTGAGCGATAGACAATGTCAAAGATGCTATACAGAAAGTATATCAATCAAAAAGGGCGGCTACACTTAGAGAATATAAAGAAGAGCTAAGCGCTATAGAGCAGAAAAAGAAAGAGAAGGAGGAAGAATATAGAATGGCTTTACAATCCTTAGAAAGCGCGAAAGATGATATCAAATCGGCTCGTCAAGAGCTTGATAATGCGAGGGTCTCCTTCCTGAAGAAGTCTTGGGTATATCTTACTTCTCTTATACTTATTTTGATTTATGTAGCTCTTTTATTAGTCGGTTTCATATGGGCGTTCTTAGGTACCGATCAAATCGCTCTTAGTGTAAATAGAGATGGTATAAGCTCTATTCTCGGTGATATTCTTCCCAAAAATCCCCTAAAAGTTAGTTTAAGCTTTCTGCTATTTGAAATTATTTATTTCACAGCCACTATAGCCTTGCTCATCATTTTTCTGATTTTCTCCTTTGTACTATCCTTGATATTTGGAGGCTTGGGCGATCTATCTTTGTCGGTATCCAAACTTCCGCCTTCTTTTGTCATTGAGCTCATCATATTAGTGGTTCTGATAGAGATTATCCTTTTAGTGAGGTGGCCTTCCACTTTCTTCATATTAGATGGCAAGTCTCCTTTAGCGACTCTCAAGGAATCCATATTGTTTTTCAGGCAACATTGGCAAAAAATATTGCTCCTAAAGCTTAGTAAGAATATAACTCTCTTCACCATTATCTTTTACTTTTTGCTGTATCTGGGCAGTAGTATAGGCATTCCTATTCTAAGGGAAGAGGAGCTGGAGAAAATTCTAAGAGGAGTGAGTGTAGAGCTCAGTCCTTTAGTAGTGGTAATTGCTTTTGCGGTATTATGGGTGCTTTTGTGTTATCTGACTGTGATGGAAGCCCAGCTTTATATTCTGATTCGGAAGGAAGAGGAGACTGTTTCTCCCTCTGCGCATGCACTAGGGGAGGGAGCTGGTTCCACTGTCTCTTCCTCAATGAGTGAGTAAAAGGGACCGTATTTTTCTGTCGGTGGCTTGCGGGGGTAAGGAAGTTATGGTGCCTTTACAAGGCGCTAATCAACATCAGTAACCACCCCAGTCAAAAGTTATGGTGCCTTTACCCCTGCCTCTCATTATAGAAAAGAAAACCTCTTTTAGAGTAACTACTCCTTAGCACTCTCTTCTCTCCTTTCACCGACTCGGCCTTCCGCAGCCGCGCCGATACCAACTCCACCACCGCCTCATACACCGCCTTCCGCTCAGAAGGATTCAGGCCTAAAACAAAAAATACAATTTCATCTATTTGTTCGCGAAAAGGGCTATCCCAGCCTAAGCGGTCTGCTTGTAGAAGGATAGCCTTTATCTGGTCTTTATAGGGACGCAAAAGTTGAGGGTCGGGGATGAGCAGCTGGCTAACCTCATATGTCTGAATTTTCATCAGTCCATCTCCAAAGTTAGCTCTACCCTGCATATTAGCAAAAAATTGAAGAATAGTGCTGTTAGCAGCTGCAGCTGCTTCCCAAACGATGTCCTCACTGACATGCCACTCTTGAAAGTTATCACTTACAAAAAACTTCCCTACATAAAAGCGCATCACTTCATGTACCAAGTAATTGGCATTGATGTAGGCAGCCTGACGAGTCCCCCTTTTCGTGCGGGTTAGGTCATACCAGTTAGGAGAACGTCCTGAACAGGTTTTGGTTTCATGGTAGCGGTTGGCCTCGCCCCATTTGATATAAGCTAATGCCTTTGTACCAGCAAGCTGTCGCTTCGTTTTGGCACAAAAGAAGAGCCTAAGCTTTACCTCCTTGTCCCTTATGAAGATATGGGAGAGTTCATCTGGGCTCAAGATAGCGGGCTTTAGATACTCCTCCTCAATCTCCCCCTCCCATCCGGCGCCATTGCGCACGTGGAGGCAGCCGGGCGAAGCAGGCTTTCCTGTAGGCTGGAGGTAGAAAAATTCATTGGCGCCTGTAGTGAAGCCTCGGCGCACCTCGGCTACCTGTCCTAAGGGCACGAGCTTATCCCCAGCTTTTTTCAGGAGGGTGAAGTAAATGCTGGGCGCTCGCAAATAAATTCCCCCCCACTTCTGGGCCTGATACCGCGCCTTATTTTCTTGAAGGCCTTCCGCATGGAGGTCTTCTACGGGGCGCACGCGGAGGCGATAGGTAGGCGTCTCCTCATCCGCTGCCGCTTGAAACACTTGCTCAAAGAGCTCTGCGTTTTTGGCTTCATTGAAAGGCACTTTGAGCTGGAGGAAGCGAATGGGAGGAAAGGGGGCTGAGGGACGCGCCGCCGGCGCCCCCGCTAAGACTATCACGGTATTGATGCTGGCCTGCGCAAAACTGCGCTTTTCCCGATTGTCCAGCACCAGATAGAGCGGCGCATGCCTGAGAAAAAACTCCTGCAGTACCCCCCCAAA
>JANXCJ010000078.1 GCA_025060275.1 Bacteroidia bacterium
GCAGCATACCAAGACCGAAAATAAAGCCATAAGGCCGCTATTGTGAGAAGCAAAGAAGCAGTGATGAAAAGCCATAACTCCTTAGGCAGAAGCTGGGCTACATAATGTCGTAGGTATGGAACACCCGAGATATGTACCTCTGAATGAAAGCGAGTACCCCACTGCCGAGCCTCCGCTTCTATCTGTTCAATAAGTACATGTTTTGCACGACTATGAAGGAAGAGGGAGTCTATCTGTACATAAATTACTACGCTTCTCCCCTCCTTATCCCACAAAAAACCTTGATATAACGGCACATGCTGGCGAAGGCTATCCCAGCTCTTTGCATCATAGGGAAGAGGAAGGGTATCTAGCTTGAACTTTTCCCCTTGCCAACTTAAGATAGGGGCGGTAGGCAGGCCCAAAACTGCGGACACGCCCTTTAGGTGCCAAAGTTTCTGGGTCAACTCCCCCACACCCTGCCAGTAGGCTGAAGAAGGGTTCTCTGGGAGGGTAAGACCCAAAAGAATTATGCCTGCATCCTCACCAAAATCCCGCTGAAACTTTTTATATGCTATGTAGTCAAGGTCTGTTTCAGGAATAACTTTCACGAAATCTTGCGTGATCTCCACCCCAGAGGCTTTCCATGCCATATACACTGAAAGTGCTGCCACAAGCCATACCCACACATAGCGCCCTCTAAGAAGGAAATCCTGCCAATTTCTCATTCAGTATGAAGCTCAGGCTTGAAGATAGCCTCCCCGAGAAGTGCCCTAGCACATTCCTGCACGCCCTCTGTAAGAGCCGGATGAGGCTGAAGAATACTGCACAAATCACTCACCCGGCGAGAAAAATGAATCATAAGTGCCACCATGCCGATGATTGTAGAAGCCTGCGGTCCCACAGCTCTACAACCTAAGATATATGGGTCTGGCTCATCCGTCGTAATGAGTTTGAAGAAACTTCGCCGAGTGCGCATAGCTATCCCTCTTGCAGTAAGGTCATAGTTATACCGAACAGCCCGATAAGCATACCCTGCTTCTCGAGCCTGCAGCTCATTCATGCCCACGCCTGCTACCTCCGGTCTCAAAAACATGATCCAGGAGAGATGGTCATAATCCAAGGGTCTTTTCACCCGACCAAACATTCTCTCCACAGCATGACGAGCTTCTTGCTCCGCCACATTTACAAAGCCTGCCTTATGAGCATCTAAATCCCCAGCAGCAAAAATATGCGGTACAGTGGTCTGGGTAGCCTGTGTTATCACATGACCTGACTCTTCTCTTTTCACACCTATGCGCTCTAAACCCAAGCCCTCCACATTCGGAATTCTCCCTATCGCTAAAAGTACATGCGAGGCAAACTCCTTATAAGCTTTGCCCCCCTGAAGAACTGTATAGTTGACTCCATCATCCCCCAACCTTAACTCGCCCAACTGGGCCTCAGTGAAAAATCTTACGTTACATTCTGCAAGATTCTGCATTACTACTTGGGAAATATCAGGGTCTTCGTAGGGAAGTATTCTCTCTGCTTTCTCTATCATAGTAACTTGCACACGAGGAAAAGTTGAGAAGATAGTGGCAAACTCACACCCAATGACGCCAGAGCCTACTATCAGAAGGTTAGGAGGAAAATCTTCTAACTGGTCTATGTGGTCGCTAGTGAATATACGCTTGCCATCCACGGGCAAATGAGGTAGAAGACGAGGACGGCTACCTGTAGCTAATAAAAAGTAGGCGGCCTCTACTGTGTAGGGTTGTCCCTCTCTGGGCTTTACACGTAGTGTGTGGGGAGAAAGGAACTCTGCTTCGCCATACTCTACATCCAAAAGTCCTCTCTGGTGATGATACTCAATCTGCCGAAGCATTTGAGCTTGACGCTCTGCCACCGCTTGTGAAACAATATTTCTAAACTCTTGATAGGAGAATTTATAATTCTCTACAATATATCCCCTATCGGTAAGGAAAATTTTATCAAAATCCTTAGCAAGCTCCCACCATGTCTTTGAGGAAAGGGCCCCATTAAAGAGAGCAGCTCCGCCTATTTTGTTTTTTTCAATAATGAGGGTTCGCTTACCAAAGTCCATCGCTCGCATGGCCCCTGCAAAACCCGCAGCCCCCCCTCCAATGATTACGAGCTCATAATCCATAGCCAAGCCTAAGGTAGAAAAAGCAAAGTAGCTTTTTCCTAACTAACTAAGCCAAATTTTGTAGGACTTATTTATGCGGTTATATTGGGTAGTAGGTGAGCTGTCTGGCGAGTACAACGCCCTCCCAGTGATTGAAGCCTTAAAAGCTAAGTTGGCTGGTCTCGAGATGCGAGGCATGGGCGGCAGCGCTATGGCTAAGGCAGGCGTTTCTCTCGTGGCTTCCTGGGAGAAATATACCGTAGTAGGCTTCATAGAGGTACTCCGCAATCTTCACCACTTCATAGCCTTGTACAAAAGGATTAAGAAGGATATTCTCTCCTGGAAGCCTCATCGCCTCATACTGGTAGATTTTCCAGGCTTCAACCTGCGTTTAGCTCGCTGGGCAGTACGACATCGTATCCCCGTTACCTATTTTATTCCTCCTCAGCTATGGGCATGGAATCCTAAAAGAGTTAGGTATTTACGAGACCCCATGATACAGCTACTGTGCATTCTCCCTTTTGAGCCTGCTTTTTACGCTACACATGGCATAGAGGCTATTTATGTAGGACATCCGTTAGTAAATCGCTTACAAGCAGTAAAGCCCTTAGAAGCAAGGAAACCTTACATCGCTCTTTTGCCGGGAAGCCGACTTCACGAGGTAAAGCACATGTTACCTGTAATGGCAGCCCTGCCCCCTTTTTTTCCAGAATGGGAATTCTATGTCTCTCAGGTAGCCCACTTGCCTAAGGAGATTTACGATGAGTTAGCGCCTGACCTCCCAAAGATAATAGGCAACACACCTGCTCTCCTCAAAGGTGCTGCTGCAGCTGTAGTAACCTCCGGTACAGCAACCCTAGAAGCAGCTCTATTAGGATGCCCCAGCGTAGTAGTATACAAAGGAAACTTCCTTTCCTACTGGATAGCCCGCCAACTGGTGCGAGTCTCTTATATCAGCTTACCTAATCTAATTCTAAATGAGCCAGTATTTCCTGAGCTTATTCAGGATGCATGTAAGCCAGAAACCGTAGCTAATAATCTTAGGTACATCCTCTCTCACAGAGAGGAAATTCAAAATCGGCTTGGACATCTTCTCCCCCTCTTAGGAGAGAATAATGCTGCTGAAAAAGCTGCCGAATGCATAGCCCACGCTTTACACCAGAGAGCAGTTTTCTGAAGTTTACCCACGCCTCTTAGGGGTTTCCTAAAATATCCTTCCATGAGGAGTAGGGATGTCATTTACTCTTTTTCTTTGGAAGGGTGTATCAGGATAGAGGGATTGAAATAGACGTAGATGGGGCCTGGCTGCCAGATGGAAGAGTAAAGTACGGCGTAATTATCAGGCGGGAAGGGAAAGAGATATATAGAGAATTCGGAGAAGTGCCTGAAGGAGAATCTCACTTCAAAGCTCACCGACAAGTCGGAGGCGAGATATACGCGGTAATAAGAGCATTAAGTTGGTGTGCTCAGAATGAGATTGCTCACTGTACCATTTACTACGACTATGAGGGATTAGCGAAATGGGCTAATGGTACTTGGAAAGCTCGCACTCCCCTTACTGAATACTATGTAAATTTCCTCAGGAACACCCCTACTCATATTGACTGGGTCAAGGTCCCCGCGCACAAGGGACTTTACTGGAATGAGCTTACCGATAAACTTGCGAGAGAGGGAGAATAGTTTAGGTTCTTCCCTGTCATGGGTTTGCTTCTATGAATTTTTTTTCTGAGAGCCATCTCTCTGCATCCAGAGCAGCCATACAGCCAGACGCTGCGGCTGTAACAGCTTGGCGGTAGATGGGGTCTTGAACATCACCCGCCGCAAAGACCCCTTCCACACTGGTGTGAGTGCTTTTCCCACGCGTGAGAATATATCCATTCGCATCCATCTCTAACTGCCCTACAAAGAGCTGTGTATTAGGTTGATGTCCTATCGCTACGAAGAATCCCTTCACAGGAATCTCACTTTCCTCATCGGTAAGACGATTTCTCACGCGCACTCCTTCTACAAACTGTTCCCCTAAGATATCCACTGTGATGGTATTCCAATGCACACGAATATTAGGAGTGGCTTTGACCCGCTTCTGCATAATCTTAGAAGCTCGCATCTCATCTCGGCGCACAAGCATATGCACCTCACTACACAGTTTAGACAAATAAAGGGCCTCTTCACAAGCCGTATCGCCTCCACCTACTACAGCTACAGGCTTCCCCCGAAAGAAAAACCCATCACACACAGCACAAGCACTCACTCCAGCACCATAGAGACGCCTTTCCGCTTCCAGCCCCAGCCACTTTGGCGAAGAGCCCGTGGCGATAATCACAGCATCAGCCTCAAGAACCTCCCCACTACTTAACCAGAGCCTTTTAGGAGTTGAGCAGACCTCCGCTTTTTCTACCTGATCATAGATAATGCGAGTTCCAAAGCGCTCCGCCTGCTTACGCAGGTCTTCCATCATCTCGGGTCCTAATATGCCTTGGGGATAGCCTGGGAAGTTCTCTACTTCTGAAGTCTTACTAAGCTGCCCGCCCGGCTCGGGACCTGCTATTACCAGCGGCTCAAGCGCTGCCCGAGCCGCGTAGATAGCCGCTGTATAACCCGCAGGACCAGAGCCTATTATTATCAATTCATGCCTCATATCTCAGGAGCGCTGCCTTTGGAGAAAAAGGCGTAAACCCTCTTGGAGAAAATTTGTATATTTTTCCACATCTAATGTAAAGCCCAAAGGAGGTAGAAGGGGAGAGAGAGAAGTATCCGTAATCACATAATACGGCTGAGCCTGCGCATGAAAGCGGCTCTTCTCAAGGTAAAGCCATTGGTCACCCACCGTGCGTAGTTTCTCACCCTCCGGCGTAACTACAATTGAATCCAAGGGGGTTTCATCATCCACAAATAGAGAAACTAATATGAACTTCTCATTTATGAGAGATTTCACCACAGGATGAATCCAAACTGTATTTTCTACCTGACGGCAATTCGTACAAGTATGCCCCGTGAAGTCAATTAGTAGCGGTTTATTCACCTGCGCTGCATACAATCTCGCCTCATATAGGTCATAAAATGCACAAAAATCTGGGGGAGTATGTTTGCGTAGTTTATCTGCATATTTACGCTGTGGCGGATAGCTGCACGTTTGAGAAAGAGGGGAAGAACCTAAGCTCCCCCCTATCACTCTCACCCCCATCTCGTCATGAATAGGCGGCAAGAGACCCGAGAAAAACTTCAGGGGCGCCCCCCACAGACCCGTAAAAAGATATAGGGCTAAAGCAAAGCTACCCATACTTAGCAGTAATCTTCCCACTCCAATCTCCTGCTTTGGGTTAGCACCCTTGAGGGGAATCTTCCCCAAAAGATAGAGAGAAAGAAAAAGGAAAAGGGTTATCCATAGCACTAAATACACTTCTCGGTCTAAAATCCCGAGATGCCACACTAAGTCAGCATTACTCAAGAATTTGAGAGCTAAGGCTAACTCTAAAAAACCAAGGGTTACTTTGAATGTATTCATCCATTCGCCTGAGCGAGGCAGCCGCTGCAGAGCCTGTGGAATACCTGCCAATATACTAAATGGCAGGGCAAATGCAAGTCCAAATCCTGTCATTCCTACCATGGGCTCCCATATCCTCCCTCCAACCATCTCTATCATCAGTGTGCCCACAAGAGGACCTATACACGAAAAGCTTACTAATACCAGCGTAAGCGCCATGAAAAAGACTCCTCCCAAGCTCCGAGGATTAGCATACCGAGCCGTGGTAGTACTCCAGCTCGCAGGCAGCGTAATCTCAAAGAGCCCTAGGAATGAAAGCCCAAATACTACCAGAATAATGAAGAAAATAAGATTAAGCCAAGGGTCCGTAGCAAGATTATACGTAGCACTGGCACCAAAGAGCCCCGTAAGCAAGAGCCCTAATACCCAAAAAATAAGAACCACAGAGAATCCATACCAGAGCGCCATGATGGGAAAGCCTCTCTTGCCCTCTGTAACCTTCGTAAAGTAACTCACGGTCAGGGGAATCATAGGAAATGTACAAGGCGTAAGTACCGCTGCCAAACCAAATAAAAAGGCTCTAATAAAAAGCCACCAGAGAGATTCTTCGGCCTTTTCAGGCTCAGAGGAAGCAGACGCACTGGAAGAAAGGGAGAGAGGGGCCACGGGAGTCAACTCCCCTCCTTGCTTAGCTCGAGCAGGACTATCTACTAAAAGGGTATCCCGGGTACTCAAAGAAAGAGACGCAGCCTTAGGAGGCTGGAACTTTTCAGCAACCCTCTGCACTGGGAATTCTACATCTACCTCTTTCCTCTCGGTAAAGCACTGCTGCTCATCACAGTATTGATAGCGAAGATAACCTGATACCTTCGCAGGTGCCCCCTTTACAATAAAGCGCTGGACAAAAGCTACTTCTCCTTCATAGTAATACACTTCCGTACCAAAAATCTCATCATAGACCGCCTTCATCGCCCCTCGCTCTAACAAGCCCTTGATAGGCTCTACACCCTCTTTATGCTCCACAGTAAAGGTAGTCGGGAGATTTGCACTAACTGCGGGAGGCTTGCTTGAGTATAAGTGATAGGGAGAAGCTATACGAGCATGAAGCACTAAGCTTACAGTATCTCCTGGTCGCGCAGGAGAAGGACCCTCCGTATGGATTTCCCAAGAAATAGCCGATTGAGCCCACACTACACCCCATAATAACCATCGCATAATTGGCACAAAGTTACAATTGGGACCTATCAAACCCTCAGGCTACAAGTATGTTTCTACTCCTCAACGCTATACTTTTGCGCTATGGAGCCTCGCTATACCCCTCAAGGCGTAGAAGCACGCTGGCGAGAAATATGGGAAAAGTATAAGCCTTATCGCAGCCTTCCGGATACTCGCCCCCCTTATGCCATAGTCATGCCTCCCCCAAATGTTACAGGGGTACTTCACATGGGACATGTCCTAAATAATACGCTACAAGACATTCTTGCCCGATTTTATCGGATGCGAGGGTATAATGTATGTTGGGTGCCCGGCACTGATCACGCATCCATAGCCACAGAAGCCAAAGTGGTAGCTCACCTCCGTAGACAGGGTATAGAAAAGCACAGCTTAGGCAGGGAAGGCTTCCTAAAAGCAGCATGGGAGTGGACTCAAGAGCATGGCGGCATTATTGTAGAACAGCTCAAAGCCTTGGGGGTAAGCGCGGACTGGGATAGGTATCGCTTCACGTTAGACCCCCCCTTGTACCGAGCCGTCATTCACAGCTTCGTGAAGCTATACAATGACGGTCTCATCTATAGAGGCAAGCGCCTTATTCACTGGGACCCTGTAGCCCGTACTGCTCTCTCAGATGAGGAGGTGATTTATAGAGAGCATGAGTCGTTACTCTGCTATGTTCGTTATATAGCAGAGAATGGCGATTACTTAGTAGTTGCCACGGTGCGACCTGAGACTATCTTAGCAGATGTGGCAGTGGCTGTACATCCTGCTGATGGTCGTTATGCCAGCTGGATAGGACGCTTTGTTCGGGTTCCACTGACCAATCGGTTTGTACCTGTAATTGCAGATGAGCGTGTAGACCCGCACTTTGGCACAGGTTGTCTCAAGGTTACGCCCGCACATGATCCAAAAGATTATGAGATAGGTCAGAATCACGGCCTGCCTATCATAGATATCTTCACTCCGTCAGCCCATCTCAACGAGCATGCAGGTATATATACAGGACTTTCCAGAGAAGAGGCAAGAGAGCAAATCATCAAGGACTTAGAGAGAGAAGGACTACTGGAGAAGGTAGAGCCATATAAGCACAACGTGGGGCATTCTGAACGCACAGACGCAGTCATAGAACCGCGCCTTTCAGAGCAGTGGTTTGTTCGGATGAAACCTTTAGCTGAGCTTGCTCTCAAAGCTGTGGAGTCAGGTGAAATACAACTCATACCGGATAGATTTTTAGCTACTTATCGTCACTGGCTTGAGAATGTGAAAGACTGGTGTATTTCTCGTCAGCTTTGGTGGGGGCATCGCATTCCTGCCTGGTACGCGCCAGATGGAGCTATATTCGTAGCTCATACCGAAAAGGAGGCCCAGACAAAAGCAGTAGCTACTGGCTACGACCCTACCACCCTTCGCCAAGATGAAGACGTTTTAGATACATGGTTCTCCTCTTGGCTATGGCCGCTCAGCGTATTTGACTTCTTTGAAGAGCCTGAGAATCCAGACTTTAGGTACTATTATCCGACACAGGTACTGATTACAGCGCCGGAGATACTTTTCTTTTGGGTAGCACGTATGATTATGGCAGGCTACTATTTCGCCAAGAAAAAGCCCTTTGCTACGGTGTATTTACATGGGATTGTACGGGATAAGCAGCGCCGCAAAATGAGTAAATCCTTAGGTAACTCGCCAGACCCTCTCCAGCTTATTGCTGAGTACGGAGCTGACGCCGTGCGAATAGGCATCGTGATGAGCGCACCAGCAGGCAACGACCTTCTCTTTGATGAAGCTTTATGTGAGCAAGGAAAAAACTTCTGCAATAAGCTCTGGAATAGCTTCCGTCTCATACGCCTCTGGCGAGAAAGAGCAGAGGACACCATACCCTCCGAATTCCACTTAGAAGCCTACGAATGGTTTGAACACATCCTATCCCTTCTCCAAACCGAGCTGGAACATCTCATTCAATCCTATCGCTTTTATGAGAGTGCCCACCTGCTTTATCG
>JANXCJ010000079.1:0-3737 GCA_025060275.1 Bacteroidia bacterium
GTTATCTGAAGCGTGAGCAGTATGGGGAAACGCCTATACTTTGGGGCACTTTGTACAACTCTGCTCCCATAGCCACAGAAGAGAAAGGGGAAATTTACCTACGATATCCCAACTCAGAGCGCTATACCTACGAAGGACCACGCTTAGGGTACAAATACCCTACGAAAGACTACCGTTTCTTTCCCCGAATGTGGAGCCCCTCTCACTATACAGGTCAAGGCCCATTTAGCTATGCAAACTTTGTAAAAAATAAAGGCTCAGACCCTAATAGTCCTTACGATGATAAGCCAACGGGTATAGAAAATATAAGATTCTTTTTAGAGTACCAGCTATATCATATGTACATTCGTTATTTCCTCATGAATTTCGTGGGAAGAGAGTCAGAAGCCCAGGATAGCCGATGGGAAAGTGGACTTGAGATAGGAAGGCTTCGGCATCTTCCTTCGCATCGTAAGAAAGACCCTTCTAAGGCGCATTACTACGGGCTACCATTACTATTAGGGATATTGGGCATGAGCTGGCATTACCAACGCAATAGACGACACTTTCTCGCGCTGTTAGCTCTTTTCTTCTTCACTGGGATCGCTATCATCATATATCTTAATCAACCTCCCAACCAGCCTCGGGAAAGGGACTATTCTTATGTGGGCTCGTTTATACTTTTTGCTATTTGGACTGGCTTAGGAGTGGCTCACCTCGCCGAGTTAGCGGAAAAGTATCTCAAGCGCTCCTTAGACATACCTGTGGGAATAGGCACACTGAGCGTACCTCTCCTTATGGCTGTTCAAAACTGGAAATCTCACTCCCGAGCCGGAAACTTTGTACCCCCTGATAGCGCTTATAATTTTCTTATCTCTTGTCCTCCTAATGCTATTCTCTTTACAAACGGGGATAACGACACTTTCCCCCTTTGGTACCTCCAAGAAGTAGAGGGAGTTCGCACAGACGTCCGAATAGTCAATCTTAGCTTACTCAACACGGACTGGTATATTACTCAGCTGAAATACCAATCAGCTAATGGAACCCCCCCTATACCTATATCTGTAGGCGATGAACTTTTCATGGGCGAGAAAGCCGCTACCTTGCCTTTCCAGCGTCAGCGCTTATCCATCCCAGTAGATAAGATGGCTTTTCTGAAAAATTATCCCGAGAGAACTCGCTATACTATAGAGCAGCTTGTAGATAGCCTAATCTGGCAGGTGCCCGCCCGAGGTAGTGAACAAAACGGTTACCTTCTCAAACAGGATTACATGACGCTGGACATCGTACTTACTAACCTCCGAGAAGGATGGAAGCGTCCTATTTGTTTTGCTAATACCTTGCCGAGCTTTAGTTATATGGGTTTACAGGACTACCTATACATGAGAGGGCAAGTCTATGAGCTACTCCCTCTCAAACCCCAAGGCAAGCCTCGCGAAAGTATTTACCAGGCTCCTATCAACGATACCCTCACATACCATTTACTAACCCAAATGTACCGTTATCGTAACCTAAACCGCCCGGATATCTTCTATGACAGCAACACGCAAAGGATGATAGCAAATTATCGCTCTGTCTTCTACAGGTTAGTAGATCACTACATTCAACAGGCGGATACTACAAAAGACTCCATAATAGCAGAAGAACTAAGAGCCAAAGCAAGAGCCTTACTTACCACCCTAAACGAAAGAATTTCTCAAGAAAGCTGCCCGATGGAAGCCTACCAGTTATCACAGGAGGCAGGCCTATGGCTCGCCCTAAGGGACTCTGCTAAGACGAAAAATCTGTATACCCAGGCCATGCAGATGATTAAAGAGGAAGTAAATTATGCCAAATACCAAAGAGTTCCCTTAGATGACATGACAAGTTATGCGGCAGAAATGTTAGCAAGGGGGAGTTTAGCCATGGGCGATACACTTTTATCTCAGCAAGCGCTGAGTCTATATGAGGAGAGTCGCTCTTTGGGCAAACCTAATCCTAATAGGCGCTGAAGCACAGCCTATCTGGATAGAGCGCGGGTCAGAGGTTTTTTCCTCTTCTCTCTTAGCTCAAGCCTATAGAATAAGTCTCTCTGAATGGGCATTAGTCCTAGAAGTTCATACAGAAAATTGGCTACCTTATGCATTTGATACCCTACTGTCTCTTACCCTTCAAATAGTAGAAGAAAAAGATACTCTGGCAGAGACTACTTTTGTTATCCCTGCTGCGCTACAGTGGAGAGGAAGCCTTGTAGGGACCTTTCAGAATATTCGCCCGGGAAAAGCCACAGGGCTTTATGTATTTCCATCCGATTTACCTGAACAACTCGCATTTACTCGTGTATATTGGCCTGCAGCGATCACCCCTACATGGATAGAGAGCGCAACTAATATAATCTCTTCTACCATTACCTTGTGCCGCAAGGGAATGCCTCCTATTACTGCAACAATAGGAGATAGTATGTGGCAGGCTGTTCTCTTACCTGCAAAGGTAGATACGACCCTACCCCTTCCCCCCTACGTAATACGCAAGGAGAGAAAAACAAGCTGGGTACCCTCTCCCTGCGCTTGGTCCCTAAAAGGGGATAGCACGCGTATTTTTTGGACCTGTCGCTGGCCCCCATACCCTTACGAAGGAGCAGGACTTTTATCGTCCTCTTCTATTTCATCAGAGAAGTGGAATACAGCATTTCAGAGATTCTCAGATAAGAAGCCTGGCGATAGAACAGACAGAGGGCTCATTTATCTTTTTTACGCACCTCCACCCGTTCGGCTGCTTACACCCACTCGAGAAGTGTGGATATACCCTGAGAAGGAGGTATCTTTTTACTTTTTTCTGGAGGAAGGCAGCTGGAAACTGCGTAGGCACTTAGAGTACCAGAACTTGTGGAGAAAGTAGTAATCACGGATATCCGTGCCCTCCGAAGAGCATTAGAAGGAGGAGTCTTTGTGGAAAAAGTAGTCAGTCTCCAGGGATCATCTCCCCCTCCTTCTCTCTGGTTCCTCGTCAAGCGGTATCGGCTCAGATTTCAGCAAGTACCCTCTACCGCTTTGCCCAAACACTCCACCTGGGCAGCTTATCTAAGCCCCATTCGTTTGTACTCTTTGAACGATTGGCTCGCTGATACACCTCAGGGCGTGGCATTGGCTCTCATCGGGCTAACAGACCCCTGGAATGTAGGAGCTATTCTACGCAGCGCAGCGGCTTTTGAAGCAAAATGGATACTTATCCGAGCAGAAGGCATGCCTACCTTTTCCAGTGAAACTATATGGCGCGCTAGCGGTGGCGCACTACTCCGCCTGAAAATCGTGCGAGTAAAATCTGTCCTCACCGCTTTATCTCAACTCAAGGAGAAAGGATGGCATCTAATCGCTACTGTACCCCCTCACCATGTAGAGTCCATTCCCTACACCGAGTGGAACTGGACTCGCCCCTTCCTGCTACTCATCGGAAGCGAAAGAAAAGGATTGCCTCCTCCCTACCTCACCTTATGCGAAAATCGCATTACTATTCCTCATAGCCCCTATGTAGAGTCGCTAAATGTAAATGCTGCTACCTCCATCCTATTAGCTGCCGCATACCATCAGCAGAAAAATGCTCCCTAAGACGCTCTAGGACATAAAATATGTATCATACTTCTTGAAGGACCTTGCTCGGTTCTTCCTCTTTCGCTTCTTCATAAGATAGAATGCCCAAAAAGTAAGCATATACTACCAAAGCAGAAGAAAGTAATAGTGTCCCTAAGAAAGTAGCTCCTATCCAGAACCATCGGCGAGGTC
>JANXCJ010000079.1:3747-8736 GCA_025060275.1 Bacteroidia bacterium
TATGATCCAAGGATACTTTTCATTTAGCCTTATAAACCCCTCAATATCAATTAGGTTCTTCTCCAAAGACTGTATAATGGATACATAGAACCTATGATATGATTCTAGTGCGACAGCCTCATCGTAATAATTGAAGCTGATAGGATTCTCAAGAAGTGTTTTGTAGGGTATCTGAGCATTTCCACTTGTAAGGTCTGGAAAGCCTACGATTTTATAGCTTTGTCTTATATCCAAGAGTCTATTCTTTACCCGAGAAAGGAGAGTTTCATAATAGTTTTTCTGGGTAGTTAGCTCTTGCTTTTGCCTAAGCGCCATGCTATAACTAATGACCTTCTCATGAACCTTTTGCAGCACATATTGAATTATCCTGTATGAGATCTGAGGATTCTCGCCTTCATAACTCACAAAAAGAGTAGAATTCTTTGAAATCTTTATGGAATACCTCTTCTTAATTCTCTTTACTATTTCATCGTACTTATTCCAATCCATGGAGTCCATTCCATACGACTTGTATAAGCCCAACTCCAGAATCATCTCCCTAAAAAAAGCCTCGGAACGCAGATAGGTCAAAAAGCGCTCCAAATCAGCTGAGGAACCAGGTACGATCTTGAGAGAAGGTAACCCATCTAAATAAGGAGGTACAAATTCTACACTGCACACGTAGTAATTAGGGAGGGAGAACTGCCAAATACCTACAAGTGAAGCGCATAAAAAAGAGACGAGAAAAATCTTACCAGAGAAAAAGCGAACCAAACGCACATAGGGATTATCTAAAATCCTATGTAAGCGCCATCTAATCACTTTCATGCTCGGCAAATTTATCAAGCCTACCCCGATTTCCACTAATATACAAACTAAATTTTTGTTATAAGCTCAAAATATTATGTGGTAGAGTTCCATAAAGAAGTTTCTATCCCTCAGAGCTCTCTCAATAACTATAATATAGACCACATGCTACCTTTGCAGGCATGTTTATCCGCGTAGGGATTAATGGATTTGGACGGATTGGAAGGCTGGTTTTCAGGGCCTTACTGGAAAAGCCAAATGTCAAAATTGTGCTAATTAATGACATTACCGATCCCCAAACCTTAGCACACCTTCTTAAGTACGACTCAGTGCATGGGCGCTTTACTTACGCGGTGTCGGTAGAAGGAAGTTACTTACTAGTCAAAGACCAGCGCATACTCGTTACAGCTGAAAAAGACCCAGCTAAACTGCCCTGGAGAGAAAACGAGGTGGATATAGTAGTAGAGGCCACAGGTAAATTCACCGATGCTAGCGAGGCAAGAAAGCATCTCACAGCAGGTGCTCGTAAGGTCATTATATCTGCCCCTGCCTCTGGCGATATTGATGCTACTATCGTGTTGGGTGTGAATGATACCGTCCTACGTCCCGAAATGCAAGTTGTATCTAATGCATCTTGTACTACTAACTGCCTTGCTCCTATGGTAAAGGTTTTAGATGAAACTTTCGGTATAGAACAGGGCTTCATGAATACCGTGCATGCCTACACGGCAGACCAGCGTCTCCATGACGCACCTCATAAGGACCTCAGAAGAGCAAGAGCTGCCTCGCTAAATATTGTACCGACCACCACAGGCGCAGCCAAAGCCGTAGGCCTCGTGCTACCTCACCTTAAGGGCAAACTGGATGGTATCGCCTTACGCGTTCCAGTACCTGATGGCTCCATAACGGATTTTGTAGCAATTCTAAAAAAGCCTGCAGATAAATCCTCTATCAACGCTGCCTTCCGTGAAGCCGCCGCCACTTACCTCAAAGGCATTTTAGAATACTCTGAAGACCCTCTTGTCTCCTCCGACATTATTGGTAATCCTCACTCTTGCATTTTTGATGCGCAATCCACCATGGTAATAGGTAACATGGTACGAGTGTTGGGATGGTACGATAACGAATATGGATACTCCTGTCGTACAGCTGACTTAGTAGTAAAGATTGCAGAAATTTCTGGTATAGCTTAATGCAAAAGCTTCCTTCCCTGCGAGAAGCACGGACAGAAGGGCGAAGGGCCTTTGTCCGCGTAGATTTCAATGTGCCTATACACGAAGGTCAGATCACAGACGATAGACGCATCAGGGCCGCTATACCTACTATTGAGTATTTGTTAGCTGGGAATTCAGCTGTCGTGCTTTGCTCCCATTTAGGTCGTCCCAAAGAAGGCACAGCAGACCCTAAATACTCTCTACAACCTATTCGGGCATACCTGGAAAAGCTCTTAAGGCGCCCTGTAGGATGGATACCTGAGCCCTCTCAGCTATTCCCTGTTTCTGTAGGTAGCGTGTATCTCATGGAGAATATTCGTTTCTTCAGAGGAGAAAGCCAGAATGATATAGAGTTTGCTCGGACACTTGCCCATTGGGCGGATTTCTATGTAAATGACGCATTTGGCTCGGTCCATCGGGCACATGCCTCTGTAGAAGCCCTACCTCGGCTCTTAAGAGAGAAGTATGCGGGCTTTTTGGTGGAAGCTGAATGGGAAAATGCTCGTCGCGTCCTCACTACAATAGAGTCCCCCTACTTAGTAGTAATAGGAGGGGCAAAAGTTAGCGACAAGCTCCCTATCCTCAGGCATTTACTACCTAAGCTAGACCGACTTTTCATTGGAGGGGGCATGAGCTATACCTTCTTGAAGGCAATGAACCTTCCTATCGGAAAATCTATCTGCGAAGAAGAACAGCTTGAAGCAGCGAGGGATATCCTCTCCACCGCACAAAAAGCAGGTAAGCAAGTATTGTTACCCAAAGACTCTGTAGCCGCTACCGCCTTTCAGGCAGATGCAAAAGCGGGCATTTTCCCACATGTACCAGACGGTTTCCCTGACAACTATATGGGTTTAGATATCGGACCTGCTACGATAGAGGCAGCCCGTTCGCTTATCCAAGGAAGTCGGACAATCCTTTGGAATGGTCCTATGGGAGTTTTTGAGTGGGAAGCCTTCCGAGAAGGAACTATGAAAATAGCCGAGTTATTAGCGAAAGAGACTGCCCGAGGCGCTTATACTCTGGTGGGAGGAGGGGATACAGCTAGTGCAGCAGAGATGGCAAGCGTCGCAGATAAAATGAGCTTCATATCTACAGGTGGAGGAGCCCTATTAGAACTCCTGGCAGGCCAAGAACTCCCCGGCATAACTGCCCTTTTGTCATGAAGAAGTGGCAGTGTAGTTTCCTGCTTCTCTCCCTCTCTCCCCTCCTTGGTCAAATTTACTGGCAGTCCATAGAAGAGGCTTTTCAACGGGCTCGGTACCGAGACAAGCTGCTTCTCATATACCTCTACACCCCCTGGTGTAGCCCATGCGTCATGATGGACCAAAATGTATGGTCTAATCCTGTTATCGCATCCTATGCTACAGCAAACTTTCATTGCGTACGCTTGAACGCCGAGAGTCGCGACTCCATACTTTTCAATAATACCTATTTCCCGTATTTACCAGAGCTTCATGCAAACCAGTTGGCATATCTTTTGTTGGAGGGGAAGATGGAATATCCTGCCCTTATTCTAATGGAGGCAAGTGGAAGCATACTTATCACTTTACGAGGGTTTTTGCCCCTACGCCTTTTAGATGAAGTACTTCGGTACTTCGGAGGAGGGTTTTACCGCTACATGCCTTGGACAGATTTTCAAAAAACTTATCCTTCACAACTATGAAAGAGGTAGAAACCGAAAAAGATTTCCTCATCATAGAGCCCTCCTCAGAGGCCAAGGAGGGCGAGCTTAAGGAGGGGTCTGAGCCACAGCAAGAGCCCCAAGAATCCCTTCCTACTACAGAGGAGCTAATACAAAAGTTATCTCAGGAAGTTGAATACTGGAAGGATCAAGCTCTGCGTGCAAGGGCTGACCTGGAAAATTACAGAAGACGCATCCAGCGAGACCTTCCCCACCAGCTTCGTCAAGCCCAAGCAGATATCCTGACAAGTTTATTACCCCTATTAGATGGGATAGAAAGGGGGCTACAAGCTGCTCAAGAAGCCCCTGATATAGAGAAGCTCAAAGAAGGTATTTCCCTTCTGCAGCGACAGTTCGTTCAGACTCTTCAGCGCCTGGAGGTAACGGTCATACAACCTGAAATAGGAGACCTTCCTAATCCAGAGATACATGAAGTACTCTCTACCGTACCTGCTCCAGAGGGCATTCAACCTCACAGTATAATGGAAGTCGTAGAAGCAGGTTATAGATTTCGGGGTCAGCTCCTCAGACCTGCGCGGGTAATAGTAAGCGAATGAACCCCAGAAAAGATTACTACGCTATTTTAGGGGTTAGCCGAGATGCTGATATAGAAGCTATAAAGCAAAGCTATAGACGCCTCGCCCTTCAGTATCATCCTGACCGCAACCCAGGCAATAAGGAGGCTGAGGAAAGATTCAAAGAAATCTCTGAAGCCTATGAGGTCCTAAGCGACCCCCAAAAAAGACGAGAGTATGATCTATTCGGAGTAGTGGGAAGTAGAGGAAGCTCAGACCCTTTCTCCCAAATGGTAGAAGAAGTATTTGAAAGCTTCTTTGGGCGGAATACCCGTTATCGTCCTTCTGCACCCCCTGGCGAGGATATAAAGATCACACTTGAGCTTACCTTAGAAGAGATTGCACAGGGTATCTCTCAGGAAATAAAATATGAGCGTAAAGAAATTTGTAATAAGTGTAACGGTTCAGGGAGCGAGACAGGCGCTCTCCATCCTTGTTCTCGGTGTGGTGGAAATGGACAAGTTGCTTACAGAGTAGGAGGGGGGTTCTTTCAGCAGATAATATATCAAACCTGCCCCGAATGCGGCGGCAAAGGATGGAAAGTAGTAAGTAGCTGTCCTACATGCAAAGGTACAGGTCTACTCAATCGCCTACACGTCAGGCAAGTAGAAATCCCTCCCGGAGCTGTAGGAGGCATGATGTTTTCTATAAGGGGTGGGGGACACTGCGGCGCCTGGGGCGGAACGCCAGGAGACCTTATTATAGAAATCGTTGAGAAACCCCACCCTCTCTT
>JANXCJ010000007.1 GCA_025060275.1 Bacteroidia bacterium
GCCTCTATGTGCGCCTGCACTTGTGGGTCCGGATCATCTATGAGACGCAAAAGCGCTTGTAGTTGAGAGGGCTCCATCTAACAAAGATGTGAGAAAAAAACATAGGAAAAGCCCCTTTCTTAGTATATCCTTAGGTAGACACCACGACTTGCGTAGGTAGAAATGCGCCACTTCTCATCAAATCAGTCTGTTATTCCTCAGATTATTCTATCTTAGTGGGCAAAAGAGTAATAGGACTCTAATTTCTACACTCCTTTTTTATTTTTGTAATTGTGGATGAGCGTTTGATAGCAAACCTCAAAAATCAGCTAATTAGGGGCTCCTCTACGCTTTACAACGAACATGCTATCTACTTCGGGGTGATTGTACCTGTACTCAACGACCTGAAGTGGAACACCAGTGATACTGAGGAAATAGTTCCCCAGTATGCCACGGATGAAGGACGCGTAGATTTCGCTCTAAGGCCTATAGATAAGCAGACAGGCAGGCGAGCAAACTTTACCTTCATAGAAGTAAAACAGCTCGGTAAAGCAGACGAAGAAGCAGAACGACAGCTTTTTAGGTATGCCTTTCATGAAGGCGTTCCCCTACTTATCCTCACAGATGGAGCACGATGGCGCTTCTACCACCCTCTCAGTGCAGGCTCTCTCAGCGAGAGAATGATAGAAGAGATAAACCTACTCAGCGACCCAGAGGAGAAATGCACCCGCATACTTCAAAAATACTTAGAGCGCTCGCGATATCTCTCTGTCCGTGACTTTGACACTTTCATCAAACAAGAGTACAATGCTCATGTTCAATACCAAACCTTCAGGCGTATCTGGCAGACTTTAGTTACAGGTGAGGATACAGGGCTGATAGAACTCATTCTTAATCGGCTTGCAAGTAGCTTGAATGTTCCAATCAATCAACTGCCCATAGATAAAGTTCGCCAGTGGCTTACCCAAGAACTCTCCCTTTCAGCCACTCCGCCTCTTCTTGAGGAAAAGCAACGAGGACTCTATATCAAAGGTACCTTCTATGCTGCCCGCCGACTAAAAGATTTAGGACGCATACTCTGTGAAAAATTAGCTGAAATAGATAGCTCCTTCCCCGAGAATTTCTATCACAGCAGAGAAAACAAAGGCTCTAAGCGGCTCTACATTTCTCCTGATCCTGATAAAATGTTCCCGGCAACTTTTAGAGAGAAGCGGCCTGATTGGCAGCAGTATTTAGTCCGCTTTACTGACAAGCAAGGGAAAGTTTGGTGGCTCATGACACATTTTTCTCAGAAGACAGCTAAAGACTTATTCAAAAGACTGACACTGGCAGTGGGCCTTCCCTGGGAGAACCCTCAGGGCGTAAAAGTAATACTCTAAAATCAAGCCTCTTCTACTTTTCCCTGAGTAGATAGATTCAGACGCATACTCGCAAACCCCCAAATCACATAAGATTATCCCGGTACAATCCCAAGGAGAAACCCCCATCTCTCAGAAGGCAAATAAAAGTAAATGATCCCCTCCACGAGAAGCCAGCAGTGCCTAAGCAGGTCTTTGCGAATATTCTAGAAAAAATTCCCAGCTCTTGTAGCCAGTGGGCAAGCAATCGGAATGGCCCTACACATCCCAGAAGCATGTTTATACCACCACAGCCAAGGAGATTGAAAGCCTCCATAAAATCCCGTCCGGCTTATTCGCACAATCATTGTACAAAGCCATACTTCCCCAAATTCCTGAGGAAACTCTCCTTTTACCATTCTAACATGACACTTCTTTTTAAGTTAGCCACCTAAGTAAGCCTTAAGGGATGAACGAAGAAGCATGGGAAAAAGCCCTCAGCTCTACTACCCAAGCTTGGAGAGTCACCTCATACTTTACCTGAAATAAGCGAGCCCATCTGCTCTGAAACCCAGGAAGAGACCTCTTCTGCTACTTTCTCAACAGAGACTCTTGCTATACAAGGAAAAGCCTCCGTAGAACGCAAAGTATAGCCGCAGTGCCACCCACATCCAAAACAATCCATCTTATAGGTGAGGATTTTGAGATTTACAGGAGAGCCAGAAGGGTAGGGCACGAACCTGCCCCAGTGCCCACCCCCTGCTACCATAATAGTGGGTATGCCCATGGTAGCTGCTATATGCCCCAAGCCCGTCTCAGGAGTAACTACCATAAAAGAATTTGCTAGCTTACGAACCGCCTCCCCTATAGAAAGTTTCCCGACTAAGTTCCTGTAAGGTACTTTTTCCAAATAGGAAGCCAGGACAGAAAAGTAAGATTCCTCCCGTTCAGTTCCTATGAAGTAAAAAGGCAACCTAATTTCTTTGTACAAGGTTCTTATGAGAGAAACCATCACATACAAGGGAATAACCCGATAGGGGTGCCCTGCGCTTATAATGACTGCTATGTAAGAAGAGCCGTTAGCAGGAAGGGCTAACTTCTCTCGGATTTTGAGATAAATAGTTAGGTCCAAGGGGCCCGCATGGAGGGCTCTTAGCCACTCGGTGTACCGGAGCCACTCATGAGAGAGCGGGGGCAGACGAGAGGCATGAATTTGATCATACAACCATTTATCTATCCATTGGCTAAGAAAGAAAGGAGCTTTTACTAGGGGGTCTCTTTGCCATGTGACTCGGGTTTGTGCAGGCACACTCCATGCAATCAGGTCTTCTAAGAGGATATGACGACTATAGGTAGTTTGCCAGAGGACTTCGGCTGAGGGCATTCCGTACAAAAGGGTATGCAGAACCTTTTTACGATAAGTAGAGCTTCGCCGAAAAAGCTCTGGACGAATAGCAATGATACGAAAAAATAGCCCTGTCTCTTCTGCTAGGGCCTGCCAAAGAGAGTTTGCCAAAAGTACAAAAGGCTTTTGTGAGAGCGTTCGCTGAAGTGCCGCTACGAAGGGGAGCCATAACCAGAAATCTCCTATCCCGTCCAGCCGGATAAAAAGATGATAAGGATCAGCCCTCCTTAAACGCTTAGGGTGCCCTACCCACCTAAGTGCTTCTGAGAGGGCTACAAAAGCCTGCACTCCCTCCTTCCCCTTCCAGAAGGCTCTCCGTAGCCCCTGGCGAAGGGCGAAAAACATGAAGAAATACTTATAGATTCCCCCGTCGCGCCTGCTCCCTCTCTATTGCCTCAAAGAGGGCTTTGAAGTTCCCTTTACCAAATGACTTTGCCCCTTTTCGCTGAATTATTTCATAGAAGAGCGTAGGTCTGTCTTGCACAGGCTTCGTGAAGATTTGAAGAAGATAGCCTTCGTCGTCTCTATCTACGAGTATACCTAGCTCAGCTAAGACCTCCACAGACTCCTCTATGGGGGCTACCCTATCCAGGAGAGTTTCATAGTAAGCCTTAGGTGTCTCTAAGAATTCTACGCCTCGCCGACGCAGCTCTCTCACCGTGGCTATGATGTCATCTGTAGCTAATGCAATATGCTGAACTCCCTGTCCATGGTAGTACTCTAAATATTCTTCTATTTGAGACTTTCTACGCCCCTTGGCAGGCTCATTGATGGGAAACTTGATGTAGCCATTGCCATTTGCCATCACCTTACTCATTAGGGCAGAATACTCGGTAGAAATATCCTTATCATCAAAGGATATAAGCTGCTGGAAGCCCATTACATCTCGGTAGAAAGCGACAAACTGATTCATTTCGCCAAGATAAACATTTCCCACGCAGTGATCCACGTACTTGAACCCTACAGGCTCGCTCTTTCCAAAGCCTTGCCAGGGAATGAATCCCGGTAAGAAGGGGCCCTTGTAATTCTTTCTTTCTACAAACACATGGACAGTATCCCCATAAGTATGAATACCCGAAAGGATCACATACCCATCTGCATCCTCTAAGCGTGTTGGAGGCATAAAAGACTTAGCGCCACGGCGGGTAGTTTCTTCATACGCTTTCGTAGCATCTTCCACCCATAGCGCCAGAACCCGCACCCCATCCCCATGACGATAAATATGGTCGGCTATGAAATTACCAGGATGATAGGGGGTAGTAAGCACTAAGGTAACTTTACCTTGGCGCAAGACATAACTAGCCGCTTCTCGGGCTCCTGTCTCCAACCCTCTATATGCTACAGGTTGAAAACCAAACGCATGTTGATAGTAATAAGCAGACTGTTTAGCATTTCCTACATAGAATTCAATATAGTCCGTGCCCAAGATCGGTAGAAAATCTACCGAGTCGCTCTTCTGAACGATCGTCTCCGTAACCAGACTCATATTCCTACGAAGTTTTTTCTGTTTCCGGTAGCCATGTAAGATAGTATTCTTGGTACTCTATTTTTAAGGCAGATTCTGTGAGACAAAGAGGGCGGAAAGTATCTATCATTACGGCTAATTCTTTTGTCTCCTTAGCTCCGATGCTTTTCTCAACTGCCCCCGGATGGGGTCCATGGGGAATCCCCATCGGATGAAGCGTAATCATGCCTCTCTCTACATGTTTGCGGCTCATAAATTCTCCCTCTACATAATATAGCACTTCATCAGAGTCTACATTACTGTGATTGTAGGGGGCAGGAATAGCAAGGGGGTGATAATCATATAAGCGAGGTACGAAGGAACATACTACAAACTGCCGAGCCTCATAGGTTTGATGAACGGGAGGCGGTTGATGTACCCTCCCCGTAATCGGTTCAAAATCATAAATAGAGAAAGCATACGGATATAGACACCCATCCCATCCCACAAAATCAAAAGGATGAGCACCCCATACGTAAGTGAAAAGCTCCCCGCGTTTCTTAATTTTAACTATGAACTCTCCCGTTTCGTAGTAGGTCTCCAAATCTGTAGGAGGACGAATGTCCCGCTCACAGAAAGGCGAATGTTCCATGAGCTGTCCGTACTCATTCATATAGCGCTTAGGAAAGCGGATAGCCCCACAGTAGGACTCAATGATTAGAAAGCGATTCTGCGGCGTGTCCAGATGAAGCTGGTAAAGAGTGCCCCGAGGAATATGTAAGTAATCTCCAGGGCCGAAGCGAATTTTTCCAAAGCCTGTACGCAGCTCCCCTGTACCTTCATGTACAAATATCAGTTCATCGGCAGAGGCATTTTTATAGAAGAAATCTGAGAAGCCCTGTGTAGGAGCTGCCAGAGAGATATGAACATCTTCGTTGAAAAGAATCACCTCTCTGCTCCGGAGGTAGTCTGGGTTAGGAGCTATACGAAAGCCCAAAAAGGCTCTATGGCGCATGTTGTTAGAAATAGCTGCTTTAGGGCGCAGGTCTAAAGTCTTTTCCTCTACGGCTTTTACGATAGTGGGTGGATTTACATGATACACGAGGCTATAAATATCCGAGAAGCCCTCTGTACTTATAAGCTCCTCTGCAAAAAGCTTCCCATTGTTTCTAAACTGCGTATGCCTTTTATGGGGAACTTGTCCCAACCTCACATAATAGGGCATAGCACAAATATAAGAAATTTAGATTTAGACCTAATGCTCGGTAAAAGGGAAAAACGAAAGCGCTTCATGGAGAGCGCTTATGCCCTGCATGGAAGTAATTTGCCTAAAGCAGGAGGATGGCGAATGCATTATGGTTTCCCTCCAACTGCCCCTCTCATCTTGGACATAGGGTGCGGTAAAGGGGAATTTACCACCTACTTGGCTCAGAAGAAGCCGGCAGTTCTGGTGATCGGCTTAGACAGGCGAGCTGACCGACTGGCTACAGGATGCAGATTAGCCGAAAAACTAAGCCTCAAGAATGTCTTCTTCTGGCATGGAGATGCTCTCACGCTGGACTCCACCTTTGTCTCAGAAGAGGTAAGCGAGATATGGCTCAATTATCCTGATCCTTACCCCAAGCGGAGGCAGGAGAAGCACCGCCTTGTACATCCGCGTTATTTACGACAATACTGGTACATTCTCAAAGGGGGAGGGAAAATTCATTTTCGCACAGATGATGAAGCTCTTTATGCCTATGCCTTAGAACAGTTTCTAACAGGCGGTTGGCAAATCCTCCAGGCCACTCCTGATCTCCGAGAGGGAGGCATAGAGGAGGCGTTTTTTGAAACAGAATTTCGCAAGCGCAAAGGAGGATACATTCGGTATATTGAGGTAGAAAAGCCCTTATTACCAGCGGTCATATAAAATCGTGAGGACACATGCCAGGGCTGCCAATGGAATTCCCTTTCTCCAAGCTAAGGATAATACTTGATCCGGACGCCACCGAGGCCAAGACCACCGAAATAAAATCTGCAGCATTACCAGTAGAGGAGCTCCCCATATCCAGCCCCCTCCTAAAAACACAAGGGCAAACCAAACGGCTTGCAGAAGCATAATCGTGTACTCAGCCAGCATAAAAAGGGCAAATCGTAAGCCACTGTATTCTGTGAGTGCTCCCCCTACAAGCTCTGACTCTGTCTCAGGTAAATCAAAAGGCGCCCGATGCGAAATCATTGTCCCTGTGCCTATCCATAAAATACCAGCTAAAAATAGACCTGGACTCTGAAAAAGTCCCCAGATACTTCTCTGTCGCTCTACTATGTAAGCTATATCCAGCGTTTTATAGTGAGCTGCTATTGTAAGTAAGAGCAGCCCTACTATTAGCTCATAGGCCAAAAGAAGTAAAAGAAGGCGATAGGCACCTAAGAGACTATATTTACTTCCGCTTGCCCATCCACCCAGAAATAGTCCTGCTGGCTCCAATGAGGCTACCGTAATGCATAGCCATAATCCGTATTCTCCTCCACCGTGAGGATGAAGAAAAGGAAGCCATGTAAGGGAAGCTATAACCCCTCCTATTGCTAAGAGAGGTGCAAAGAGAAAAATTGACTTCACGGCATAGGCAGGGATAGCTTCTTGCTTCCGCAGTAGCTTGAGAAAATCTGCAAGAGTCTGGGCTACTCCTCCTGGACCGGTCTCCGTGGGACCTTGCCTATCTTGAATCCAGGCAGCTACCTTTCTTTCTACATATACGATGAAGAGCCCATACAGCAATATCCCTACTATGGCTATCCAGCCATTCATCCTCGCTCTAAGAAGCTCCAGAAAGTATCCCCTCGCAATCCCAGCCGCATCGTTTCTACGCTAATAATGTCTTCGGGAGAGATATTTCCTAAATTGACATTCGTACCAAAGCGCCGGATAAACCATGCCTGTTGGCTCCTTTGAGGGGCTTCAAAGATGAGCTTTTCCACAGGTATAGCATGGACAACTTCCTCTACGAGCCCTTCTCGTACCTCACCCGTAGAACGGTACATGCCTACAGTGCCGCTCTCACGGGCTTCTGCGATTACCCATGATGAACCTGCCTCTAATTCTGCTCGGATGAGTTCTATCCAACGAAAAGGCGGAAGGACTTTCGTGGAATCTTTACTACCTACCTCTGACAGCACAGTATAACCTCTACTCTTGAAGAAATCTATCCATCGCAGCTTCTCTTCATGAGGGACTTCCACACTGCCATCAGAGACCTCCACAAAGCGCATACTATACCGCTCCAAAATCCTGTAAAACTCCTCTGCCGCTCTGCGAATATAAAAGGTCTCCCAAAGGGTGCCACCAAAATAGGGTTCTATGCCAAATTCACGATATATTTTTAGCTTAGTTTCCAGATTTCTCGTCAAATAAGCTGTGCACCATCCTAACTTCACAAAATCTATATAAGGAGCTGCATTTGAGGAGAGGTCTTCCACCGCATGGATACCCAATCCTTTATCCATCACCATTGTAAGCCCATACCTACGGGGCTTAAGAGTCCTTTCAGGAAGGTTAGGCAGAGAAAAGTTGCCCACCGACATATCGCTTAATGAGAAGTCGGACAGGGAGAGGAAGATCGTCCGAGGCAGGGAAAAAAGAGAGAAAAAGATTTATTTCATTAGGAGCTTTTAGGAGTCCCTGCTCAAGTGCCCATAGCGCTAAGCGCAGCTCATTAGCTTGAAGAGCTGCCACTGCATGCCAATAATAAAAAGAAGGAGGCACCTGACGCTGATGTATGCGTAGAGTATAGCTAGTTAGTAATAAAGCTAAACTACCCTGAGATTTTCCCAAGATTTTTTGAACCCAATATGTCCATTTCGCCCAGTCACCTTGGAATTCTCTTGCTATCTGCTCAAGGAGGTGCTTGAGAGACTTGTACTGCTGCAAGCCATAGTACCCTAATAATAGGCGCTCCACCACCTCTCTTTGATGGGCTTTTTTGCTCATAAGGCTTTTGTAATACGGCAATGCTTCCTCCAATCTTCCAGCCTCCCACAAAAAGTCCGCTATCTGACGACGAACGCGTGGAGAATGTGTGCCTCTTTTCACTAACCTACGCAAATAAGGCATCCCTCCTTCGTAATCTTTGGCTTGATAATAGTAATCAAGAAGTCTGCATAGGGTAAGCAAGTGTGTAGGGTGATAATGACGCGCATGTAACCAGCAGCGGTAAGCTTCATCGGAGCATCCCTGTGCTTCGTATACCTGAGCTCTTAAGCGGTAAAGAAACGCCCAGTAGGATGGAAGGCTTTCTACTCTCTCCACAAGAAGCTCTTCCGCCTCTTCTAAGGCTTGGAGGGCCTGTCTATAAGCCAATTTGTAAATATACAGTTGAGCTAAACCCAGCCAGAGCTCCACCTCCTTAGGGCTATGCCATAGGTAGTTGTAAAAGTCCCAGATACCCATTTCTACCTCGCCCGCAGCACGATAGGCAAAAGCCAATCTGCGTGGAAAGTAGAGACTATTTTTCTCCTCAATCAACCATCCACTCCATAGGTAGGATATAGCCTCTTTGTACATTCTGAGCCGTATAAGAGTCTCTGCTAAAAAAGCACTCGCCCTCCGTCGCTCTTCCCATGCAGGGAAATCCTCCCACCATCTCTCCCAAACCTGCTTAGCTGCGATAGGACGGCGGGCTAATGCACATACTTGCATGAGATAGGCATATAACTCAGGAGAAGGAGGCATCTCCTCCAGAGCATTCATACCATGCACGTACGCTTCCACATATCTTCTCTCTTCATAAGCCAGCCAGCTCCACCACATATTCAGGTGGGCTGAGTCAGGATACAAATGAGAGCCATGCTTTATCACCTGCCGAGCTTTTTGAGTCTCCCCATGTCGCAAATACCACTGGATAAGCCGCTCTAACTCCCTCAGAGTATAGTATCCAGGCCCTTCCTCCGATTGTTGCTCAAATTGGCGACGCAGCTCTTCTACATCTGGCTCGCCCTCTTCCTCTAACCAGAACATGGGGCTAAAATACAAGATATTTCCTCCCATAAAGCGAAAAGGCTTCCCCAAACTAAATTCCATTTCCCTCCAATATGCTTAGATATTTCTATTTGGATTAAATCCAGATAAATGTTATACCTTTGTGTCGGTATGAAAAGGATAGTAAGAATAGGTAGAGCTCTCCTACTCGGTGGGCTCTTAACAGAGCTGAACGGACAAATAACCCTTATTAGAGATAGCATACAGATGGGAGCAGGCTATGCAAAGCAAGTGTACTACAGCCTTCAAAATGGGATAGTTGATACAGCCCCTGCCGCAGGCTGGCACTTAGCCTTTGAAATACCTATCAGGGGAGCCGCTATACGAGCAAATACAGCTCGCGAAGTCATAATCTATCGGACTAACCGAGATACCTCAGGCTGGAATGTCCTTTCTCTCAGTGATACCTTAGAAAGGCTCTACGATGACCTATGCCGCTGGGAAAAAGGGGCTCTCAATCAAACTGCTGCCCCCAACAATCCTTTTGATGTGGGATGGGGAACTTATAATCTTACCACGCACATTACCACAGGTGACTCTCTCTATATCATTCGCTTACCTGGTGGAATGTACAAAAAGCTCTGGATACAACGGCTAGAAGGAACTTCTTACTATGTGCGTGTAGCTAACTTGGACGGCTCAGAGGATACAGTCTATCAGGTTCAGAAAACTCAGGCATCAGGGAGGAATTTCGTTTATCTCAATTTAGTTACTAAACAAGTGCTGAATTTAGAGCCTTTGAGTACGAGCTGGGATATAGTCTTTACGCCTTACACGGCTTTTATACCACCTGCAGGTACGCCTTACCCCGTCATCGGCGTTCTTCAGAATATAGGTGTAAAAGCTACCCGAATCCCGCTCCCTCGGACCGCTAATCCCGACACACTCACTATCGGAGCTTATCCGTTAGATTCCTGCATTTCACGGGTCGGTTATGATTGGAAGCGATTTGACATGACGACAAATAGTTGGGTATTAGCAGATACGGTGTATTACTTAGTGCAGGATAAGAGCAGAAATATATGGCGCCTCCGTTTCGTAGGATTTACGGGAAGTAGTACAGGAAAAGCTATTTTTGAGAAGGCTCTTCTGCAAAATGCCTCTTTACTGCATGCCCCTACCTTTGGAAAAGAAATCAAGATTTTCCCGCAACCGGCGCAGACAGGGTTTTTCATCCTGCTTCCTCATCCCGAAGAGGTAGAGATATGTCTATATACTCTTCAGGGGCAGCTGTTGTATTATTCCAAAGAGAGTGCCCAAGAGACCTTCTTCGTTGCCCGTCCTACCATGGCAAGCGAAGGTCTTTACATTTTGCAAATTAGTAGCAAGGCAGGTCTGTGGAGAAGTAAGGTTATTTTTGAGTGAAAATGAAGAGAGGGGCCTGGATAGTAATGGGGAGTGTTCTATCACTCTGGGCACAGAGCCTTAGAATTGAGGATGAGGAAGGCAATCCAGTAAAGCAGGTATCAGTGCGCTTGACCCCCCTCAATACTGCCAAGCCCCTCCTCGTTCAAACCGACAGCACAGGGAGTATAGAAGTTCCCCCAGGTATTTACTATATAGAAGTACGAGCTGAGGGTTTTCTCCCTCTAAAAGTGCAAGCGAATCTCCCCACTACCTTTCCATTAAGGCTCAAAAAGCCTTCCTATCAAATCTCAGAGGATATAGTAATAACAGGGCATTATGCACCCATCGCTGAAATGCGTAGTTTATATCCTATACGCATTCTGACTTCTGAAAGACTTAGAGCGCAAGGGGCCCTTTATCTTCCCCAGGTTCTCATGACCGAGCTCAATACGCGCTTATCGCAGGACCCTAACTTGGGCACCTTTGCTACCTTACAAGGGTTAGGCGGAGAACATATCAAGATTCTTATAGATGGGATTCCCGTGATAGGTAGGGTAAGCGGCAGCATTGACCTTAATCAGCTTCCCCTTGCAGAGGTAGAGCGGGTAGAAATAGTAGAGGGACCTATGAGTGTATTGTATGGGACAGATGCCATGGGGGGTGTCATTAACCTAATTACCCGCAGTAAGCGCTGTCAGTGGGAAAGTCGCGGGCACTTTCAATATGAAGCTACAGGCATTTATGACTTAAGTTTCTCTCTCACTGGAGGTCCTCAAAAGCACAGGCTCTCTCTCACGGGAGGAAGATATTACTTTCAAGGATGGGACCCTAACCCCTCTCGTCCCAGAGCTCGTCTGTGGAGACCCCGAGAGCAGTATAACGGTCTATTAGTTTATCAGTTCTCTCCCTCAGAACGCTTCCTCCTGCGCCTACAAATGCCCGTAGGAGATGAAACTTTCTTCAACCTTAAGGAACCTACATTCACGCCATACCGCATTTACGCCTTAGATGAGTATTATTATACCCGCCGCATTATGCCCACCCTGAACACTACCTATACCTTATCTAAACGACTGAGGTGGGATATACAAGGAGCAGTACCTTATTACAGACGCATTCGGAAAGTAGTATACAAGGACTTAGTTACGCTGGAGGAGACGCCCATTCCCTTAGAGGGGCAGCAAGATACCACCGAGGAATATCACATATGGAGCCGGGGGGCTCTGTCATACAAAGGTGAAAGGATGTTTTTGCAGTTGGGACATGAGGTAGATCATACCTTCCTGCAAGGTGGCAGGATTCGGGGGGGTAGAACAGAAATGGGAGATTATGCCTTATGGGCTACTGCTGAGTGGAGATTAGCCCCTGAGCTTTCTCTTAGACCCGGTTTCCGCTGGACATATAACACTCGCTACTCTGCGCCCTTTCTACCAGCTTTTCACATAAGATGGGAGATAACCCCGAATCTCGCATGGCGAATCGGATATACCAGAGGCTTCCGCTCCCCCTCTCTGCGAGAACAATTTCTTTATCTTGTTTTCACAAATCATAACATTCAAGGAAACCCTACTCTACGTCCTGAGCAGGGGCATCACTTTCATACAAACCTCACATGGAACCACCTGCGACCCAGAACCTTATGGCGGCTTCGTCTCTCTGCCTTCTACAACCAGATTGAGGATGTCATTCAACTAGTTATTGTAGAGCCTGCTACACTCCTCACGACCTATCTTAACCTTCATCGCCTTCAAACGCTCGGCTTACAGCCGCGCCTGGAGATGCTCAAAGAGGGGGCTTCTTTCCTAGTAGGAAGCAATTTTATAAACTATTCTGGTGAAAGGTGGGGATGGGAGATAGTCATTCAGGGAAATCTCACTTGGAAAGGTTTTTCTTTTCATAGTTTCTTCAAATACCAAGGGCGAACCCCTATATTCCTCGGTACTCCTCAGGGTGAGATAAGCTGGCGTTGGATAGGAAACTTTCCATGGTTAGACCTCTCGGTAGGAAGGGCTTTCTGGAAGAGTCAGCTATTTCTGGTAGGGGGGCTACGGAATGCTTTTGGGATTACAAATGTACAATCTAACTTAACTGGGGGCATCCATACAGGAGCAGGGGTAAGCTCCCCCGTAGGTATGGGACGGTACTTCTTTACTCGGATAGAGTATCATTTTCAGAAGGGTCAGCTATAAGATGAAGCGAGTCGCACTGGTAGGAGCTTTTGTTTTCTTTTGGGGGGGGTGTCGTCGTCCTGAAAAGCCCTGGAAGCTTCCTCCTACTGCCACTGGCTATGTTATAGAAGCCCATACAGGTCCAGAATATGATACAGTAATTTTTCTTAGATTAGAAAGTGGTGATAAACATAAAATTTTACGAAGTGCTTGGGACCTTTCTATAAAGCCTATACCGGCTCAGGGTGTCTATCAAGTTTGGCTTAATGCTGCCATGTACGCCTTTGCGGCCCCTCTTACAAAAGAGGAATGGGAAGCCCTTGAAAACCCCTCCCAAGTAAGAAATTGGCGATGTGACCTTCCTGATACCGCTGCTCTTCCTCATCTTAGGGCTGGCGATACCCTTTATTTTTTGTTAGACCGAGACCGAAGTGGTGTATTTTATCCCAATCCTTCTCAGCGTTACTGGAAAATAAGTATCCTCTGGAAAAATAATATTCTCTTTGTTAGCGCGTTACCCTTAGGAGGAGACTCTCAGAGAAACTGGGAACTGCCTCTCCTAACAGAGGCATGTTATCTCTCTCTGGAGCAGCTCTATCCTGTGTCAGTAGCGCCTCCTTGGATAGCTGACTTGATAGTTACACGATATATTCATCCCTTCTATGACCAGCCGGAAGAATTCCGTTGGTACCCTGTAGTAGGCGCCCTATTGGGAGAAGGGGTCTCAGTAGCAGTGGTTCCCACTCAAGAAATCGCTTATGAGAATTTCACCTATGCGGATGTAGGTAAGCTCTCCTTTTCCTCCCAAAAAAACCGAGTTGGGTACGACTGGAAAAGATATGACTTTAACACAGGTACTTATACCATTGACCTTTCCAGGTATTTTGTGCTACGCACATCTCCCACTACTTACTATAAGATGCGCTTCATAGACTTTTATGATAATGCGGGGAGAAAAGGCTGCGTCAAAATAGAGTATCAACCTCTATAAGCAAGGTTCATAACTTCGTGGTATGGCAGCTACTGTAACTCTCAAGGGTACACCTTTCAGCTTAGTAGGCGTACCTTTAGGTCCAGGCCAAATGGCGCCGCAAGTCTGCTTAGTACAACGGGATAATCAAGAGATTTTTGCAGGCGGAGCTTCAGGGAAGCCCCAGATTCTGATCACAGTGCCCTCTTTAGACACACCTGTTTGTGCAACAGAGACAAAGAAATTCAACGAAGCCCTCTCTACTCTGGGAAATAGGATACATGCAGTAGTAGTCTCCATGGACTTACCCTTTGCGCAGAATAGATATTGTGAAAGCTACAAGGTTGAAGGGATCACAATAGCTTCAGATTATCGTTATAGAGATATGGAGAAGTACGGCGTAGTGATTAGTGAAGGTCCCTTGAAAGGTATTTTAGCCCGGGCTGTATTCGTAATTGACAACGCGGGCAAGATAACTTACACAGAGCTTGTGCCCGAGATTGCCCAAGAGCCTAACTATGAAGCGGCGCTAAACGCTCTAAATAAGCTCTTATCTTGATAACTTGATAATAGCCCTACTTTCGGAATGTGAGGTCAGAGGGTAGTTGGGTGGCTGCGCTTCATGCAGCAAAGCGGGTATTTTGTCTTAGTCACCCTAAGCCAGATGGAGATGCTGTGGGCTCTTTATTAGGGATAGCACATGTATTAGAAAGTGTAGGGAAGGAGGTTGTATTAGTTCTTCCTGATCAAATACCCTCCTATCTTCATTTTCTGCCAGGGGTAGGGCAGATTTTCATATGGAGCGAGGCGGCTGAGTATATAACAAAAGCCGCCCAAGCCGCAGAAATATTTTTTTGCGTGGACTTTGGTAAATGGGACCGCATAGCCCCAGCACTCCGCGAGCTAATAGACCCTACAAGACTAATATGGGTGGATCATCATGCCGATAGCGAACCTCTCAGTGAGCTATGGAACTTCTGGAGCCCTGAAGCAGCTGCTACCTGCGAACTCTTATACGAGCAGGTCTTATCACCCTGGTATGGTCAAACCCTGCCTCTTCCTGCGCGCATAGCTCTTTATACAGGCATTCTGACCGATACGGGTGGATTTCGCTTTCGTAGTGTAAGCCCTCACACCTTACGCACTGCTGCAGAACTCATACAACCGCCTTTTCCCTTAGAAGCTATCCACTATCATATTTTTCAGAAAAAGAAACTCTCAACCCTTAGATTTCAAAGCTATCTTATTCAGTACTATCTGCGTCGTCTTGAAGGACTCCCCGTGATTATTTTACCTATCTCAGAAAGAATATTAATAGAGTTTGGAGCTTCCTGGGAGGATGTTGAGACCTTGCCGAACCAGCTTCTAGCTTTGGAAGGGACTTTATTAGTAGTAGTACTTAAGGAGTATCCAGATCATACTCGCCTGAGCTTCAGGAGCTTAGGTGAATTTCCTTGTCATGAATTAGCTCAGCATTATGACATTGGTGGCGGACATAAAAATGCAGCAGGTGCTACATTTCACCGTTCTCTGGAGGAAAGCGTTAACTTTACGGAGCGTCTCCTTCGGACAGCTTATGCGGATACCCTACTATATCATTATCATAACTTTTGCGCTGGCTTGGAGCTGCAAAAGCAGCTCTGACAATCAAGCTGCGTTACGCAGCCAACCTCCTGCTGAACCTGTGCTAAAACCCTTTGAACCCTACCCCATTGATTCAACTAAAATAGACTCCTTACCTTCTGGGCTAAAAATCTTCGTAAAAGAGAAGGGAGCAGGCAATTTACCTCAAGTAGGTCAGCAAGTCGTCGTACACTACCATGGCATGCTACTCAATGGTCAAAAATTTGACAGCTCTTATGAGAGAGGGAGGCCTTTTGAATTTACTTTGGGGCAAGGGCAAGTCATAAAGGGCTGGGATGAGGGGATTGCCAAGCTACCAGTAGGCTCCAAAGCTGTCTTGATTGTACCCCCGCATTTAGGCTACGGGGACAGAGATATGGGAAGTATCCCCCCGAATTCCACGCTTATTTTTTATGTGGAGATTCTGGCTGCAATGTAGCATATCTGCTTTCCTCTGGGCGCAGTCTTCTGTCATAGAACCCTTTCCTCACAGCTTAGCAATTTCTCCCTTTATACACACCTATGGATGGGGCATCAGTGTAATGGGACAGTCCTGGAAAAGCGCTCGTCATGGGTTTTTCTGGATAGGCGCGCTTACCTCCTATCGCACGAAATATGAAGCTCGTACGCGTTCCGCTTACAGAGATCAAGGAGGCAAAGATTATGTTTTTGGCAAGCTCTACTATGCTTATCTAAGCGATTTCATTTTGGGCTATCAGTATATTATCGCTCCGCGTACGGTCACCACACCTTTGCAGGTAAGTTTACAGGGTGGTATTGGACCTACATTTGTCCTTCTTAAGCCTTATTACATAGAGGTAGCTGTACCCATCTCCTCTACTCAGGCAGTCATACAAGTAGATACCTACGACCCCAATCGGCACTCTTATTACGATATCGTAGGTGAAGCTGATTTTTACTTAGGCTTTGATAAAATACGGGGTGTACCAGGACTTACAGTACAAGGGGGGATTTTGGTAGATGTAGGACGAGAGCCTTCTATTATTCGGGGCTTTACATTAGGAGGAAGGTTCCAAAGCTTCGTAAGACCCATTCAAACGCTTTATGGAAGGCCTGGACGCACTTATTGGGTAAGTGGCTATATAGCTTTTTATATTGGAAACGCATGGAGGTAGCTATCATATTGGGAGTAATACTATTAGCGTATTTCTTAGGTTCTCTGACGCCTGGGCTTTGGGTAGCTCGCTGGTACGGTGTAGATATTCAGAAAGTGGGGAGCGGGAACATTGGTAGCACTAACGTGTATAGGGTGTTAGGCTTTTGGCCCGGTCTACTTGTCCAGGTGGTAGATATAGTTAAGGCGCTAATACCTGCTCTACTTGCTCAGCGATTGAACTTCTCTTCTTGGACACAGTATAGTGTAGTAACTGCGGCGGTGATAGGGCATGTTTATCCGATATGGGCAGGATTTCGGGGAGGAAAAGGAGTCAATACCCTTTTAGGAGGTATGCTCCCTATCTCGCCGCTAACTACTCTGGCAGCTCTCGGAACATTCCTCATTGTTTTAGCCCTATTCCGGATCGTATCACTCAGTTCCCTCGTAGCTATAGCGAGTTTCTTGGTATGGCATGCTAAAGTGGGGAGTGGGGAGCCAAGTGGGTATCTCTTTGGGGTTTTCTGGACCTTAGGGGTAGTTTATACTCACCGGCAGAACCTACAAAGGCTCTGGGCAGGTACAGAGCCCCGCATAGGAACGAGAACCCATTAAATTTGATCTATGCGTATTATTATTCCTATGGCTGGTGAGGGCAAAAGGCTTCGCCCTCACACCTTTACCACACCTAAGCCCCTTTTCCCTATCTTGGGTAAGCCCGTACTGCAGTGGTTATTAGAAGAAGTTCGTGCGGCTCTATCCAGCCCAGTAGAAAAAATGGTCTTTATCGTGAGAGACCTAAAGGAGGAAGTAAAAGGCTTTCTAAAAACTTTATCTAATCAATGGGGGGCGGAGGCATACTTCTGTGAGCAAGCAGAGCCTCTTGGCACGGCTCATGCCATCTATCAAGCGAAAGAACACTTAGCAGGACCCTGCACAATTTTATTTGCTGACACTATCTTCAAAGCCTCTATCCAAGTGCCCGAAGAGGCAGACGGAGCCTTATGGGTCAAAAGAGTAGATAAGCCTCAAAGCTACGGCGTAGTAGAACTCTCTCCTGAAGGCTATATTAGTCGGCTGATAGAGAAGCCCGAAATACCGCTCTCCGACTTAGCTATCATAGGGGTATATTTTCTTAGAGAGGCACAACATCTTATTCCTGCTATAGAGTACCTCTTTGAAAAAGGGGTTCGCTCCAAAGGCGAATATCAGCTTACAGATGCGCTTCAGCGGCTGTGCGATCAAGGTCTCCGCCTGCGGGCTTTGCCTGTAGAAGAGTGGCTAGACTGTGGAAGTCGGTCCCTTATCCTTCGTGCGCAAGCTCGTCTTATGGATTTAGGCTTAGCTCCCCCCTCAGAGTCACCGGAAATAGGAAAAAATGTTCAAATCATACCTCCTGTCTTCATCGCAAAGGATGCTCAAGTTTCAGAGAGTGTATTAGGACCTTACGTAGTAGTTGAAAAAGGCGCCCGTATTCGTCGTAGCATAATTAGTCATAGTCTTTGCCGCCAAGGGGCAGTGATAGAAAACTCCGTTCTCTCGGAGGCTCTCATAGGTGTGGAAGCCCACTGCCACAATGCCTTAGGCAGTGTGGATTTAGGAGATTATAGCCGTTATGGCACTTAAGTCGCGTCAAACTGGAAACTCCCCTAATACCAATTCAAATAGACATTCTCTTCATCCTAAGAATCCCTTGCTTTTCTCAGTGGGAACGCGATTATTTCTTCTGAGTTTTTTCCTAATAGGACTATGGGCACAGAAACCTTCCAAAAAAGCCAAAGGAAAAGAATCCACCAGAGTAGAGGATACCACTCTGTGGCGCCACGCTATCCAGCCCTATGTAAAAGGTGTAGTTCTGTTTGCCCAGGGACTTACTGAAGAGTCTGCAGAGTATTTCTATAAAGCTGCGGAGATAGCCCCTCACAACCCTGCTATTCACTATTACCTCGCACGCTTGGCCTATCATCAAGGAGACTACCTCCGCATGCTGACCCATGCAGAGAAAGCCTACAAGGAAGCTCCTCACGAACTTTGGTTTGGCTTGGGATATGCCTCTGCCTTAGTGATTAATGACCAGGTAAAAGAAGCCGTACAAATACTTATAGAGCTACAGCAGCGCTTTCCTAACGAGCCAGAAATACTTTTGAGGCTTGCCCAGGGCTATCAATCTCTGGGAGAATTGGAAAAGGCAGATGCGCTCTATAGTAGACTACAGCATATGGGTGGAGGATACGAAGAAATCCTCCAAGCTCGGATTCAAATGTTCGTAGAAGCAGAACAGTTAGGAAAAGCAATAGCTATCGCCGAGTCCGCTGCTACACTTTGGATCACGCACGAATCTTACTGGGAAATATTAGCACGCCTTTATGAACTAAGCCGAGACCTTCCACGAATGGCTCAAGTAGTAGCCCACCTTCTTAGCATAGACCCTGCCAATCAAGTGGCATGGAACTTGGTTCTGGCATATCCTGAGGTTTTTGAAGAAATGTGGGGAGATGAAGTATGGGAAAAATTTTTAGAACAGGATGCTACCCCAATTGAAGTAAAATACGCTCTCCTACGGAGATTAGAGACGCTTGAAACGACAGAATACATAGAAACCTTAGGGCATCTTCTCCAAGTCTGCCCCTTAGCTACAGGGTGGGACCTTTGGGCTCAATACTGGGCTAAAGAAGGAAAATGGGATAGTGCCGCCGTCGCTTGGAAACGCGCTATACAACAAGACACAAACCAGCTATCTCTTTATTGGTCCTATTTTTATGCCCTATGGCAGCTGGGAGGGGGAGACTCTTTAGCGAGAGAAGTAGAACGGTTAGAAGAAACTTTACCGGGTCAAGGGCGTCTCTTTTTATGGAAAGGAATTGCATTAGCACAATGCCGCCAGTGGCGCCAAGCCATAACAGCATTCAACAAAGGATGGCACTTGGCTACCCACCTTGATACTTCCCTTGCCCAAATAGCTGCTTATTATCATCTCGTGGCAGAAGCTGCTCAGAAAAAGGTGGAGCCTTCTACCCAACGGCGTTTTCTTTCCTGGTATGAGCGTTCTTTGGGCTCAGCTCTTTTGGCTCTGATACTTTTTCGTCATGAAGTATCAGAGGTTGAGGCAGCACAGCCTCCCGTATCTCTAAAACCACCTTATCAAGAGTGGTTTGTCCTGCTCTCCGCTATTCGCCAGAAGCGATTTGAGGAAGCGCGCCGTATCGCTGCCTCTATGGTTGAGGAGAATGCGAGGCTACCGCTGGAAGCATGGGAGGATATTCTGACCCGCTTAGACAGCAAAGTAGTAGGTAGTGCTTATAAGTATTGGAAGGGAAGAGCCCAGCAGCAGTACCCGCTAGCTTTTTTATGGCACGAGCTACCCTGAGGCTCTCTATTCCCTGCTTACGAGCTTTCCAGAGGCATGCCGCCTTCCTCGCACGTCAAGCTATTTCTTTTACCTACCTAATAGCAGGTTTAGGCTGTTTGCGCAAAATAGCCCATCGTTCATCCCCTTCCCCTCCCGAAGCTCTCACGAAAGAGATAATCCTAAGGCACTTAGAGCAAGCTTCCCTCTCTCTCAGCGCACTTAGAGTCAGGTTTCACGCAGTATATGAAGGAGAGCGAAAGCAAGCTTTTCAATTCCGTCTTGCAGCACAAGGCGATAGCATAGTTTGGCTTTCAGCAGGCTTTATGGGATTTGAAGGACTTCGCCTCCTCTGGCGGAAAGACAGCGTTTTTATACTCAATCGTCTAAGGCAAGAGTTTTATGTAGGCACAATAGATAGCTTGAGAATGTTCCTACCAGCTGTGGCACCCTCAGAGCTAATAGGTTTTTTATTAGGTCTCTGGATGCCTTCTTTCTCTCAGCAAGAGTGGAAGTGGCTACCCACAGAAAAAAAACTCGCTGGACAACTTGCAGCTTATCAGGCATCCCTGCAGGTCTCTCCTGAGGCGCCCCATCATCCTCTTCGCTGGGACCTAACCTCCCCCGAAGGAGAAAGATACACTATCTCTTACACTTGGAAGCTCTCCTCCTTAGAGAGAGTAGAACTTACCCTGCCCCAAGAGGAGCGTATCATCCTCACACCCAAGGAAATAGAACTTAACCCCACTGACTTAGCCATGCCTTTTAGCGTACCCTCAGATTATCGTCAGCGTTCCCTTTCGGATTTTAGCTGGTGAGCCGCCTTATAAGTGTAGGGCTAACACCTTGCCCTAATGATACCTTCACTTGGGGAGGAATAGCCTTAGGACATATACGTTCACCACTTCGGCTATCCTTTCGATATGAAGATATTCAGCAGCTAAACGAACTAGCCGCTCGGGGGGAGGTAGATGTAGTGAAAATTTCTTTTTTCCAGTATGCTTTTTTACCGAGAGGAGTGTATAGGCTTCTCCCTGCTGGAGCAGCCTTAGGATACGGTGTCGGACCTTTACTCATAGCTCCCAAGCCTCTCTCTCACAAGGAGCTCTTAAATATCCCTATAGGAGTGCCCGGAAGAGGCACCACTGCTTATAGTCTTCTTCATTTCTACCTGCCTGAGGTGAAAAATGTCATAGAGATAAGATACGATAAGCTGCTCACTCATTTAGCGAAAAGAGATATAGGTGCAGCTGTGATTATTCACGAGAGTCGTTTTACTTATAGGGAAAAAGGCTTCATATGCCTCCAGGATTTAGGAGCGTACTGGACAGCGCAAACGAGCTATCCTATCCCATTAGGTGGCATAGCTGTAAAAAGGCATGTACCTAAGACACTACTTGCTCGGCTGTTGCGCCGAAGCCTTAAAGCTGCATGGAAGAGAAAAATCCCTAACCTTCAGCCATATATTTCAAACTTCGCCCAAGAAATGGAACCTTCTGTTCAGGAAGCACATATTCAGCTATACGTTAATCACTTCACCTACCGCTTGGGAAGCACTGGCTGGGAAGCGGTAAGATATTACCTAAGGTGGGTGCGAGCCCATTTTCAAAATACTTTAGAAAGGCAAGCCCTCTAGAGTGCTACTGGGCCTGGCGTAAGACACCTTAGGGATTTTACCCGCGAGATAAGCTTTCCTTCCTGCCTCTACAGCCAAGCGCATCGCCTCCGCCATAAGGATGGGATTTTGTGCTTCTGCTACGGCTGTATTCACTAATACTGCATCATAGCCCAACTCCATACTCAGCGCAGCATCAGCAGGGCCTCCAATTCCTGCATCTATAACAAGGGGCAAATTCGGAAGGCGGTGCCTTATCCAGAGAAGGCGCTCCGGATCGCGGAGTCCTTGGCCACTTCCGATAGGAGCGGCTAAAGGCATCACTGCGGCGCAGCCTGCCTCTGCTAACCTCTCACAAACAGTGGGATCATCGGGCGCATAAGCCAAGACAACAAATCCCCGACGCACAAGCTCTCGCGCTGCTATAAGAAGCTGCTCGGAGTCAGGCCAAAGCAAACGCTCATCTCCTACGACCTCTAACTTAATCCAGTTTGTCTGAAGAGCTTCGCGGGCTAATTCTGCCAGAAATATCGCCTCCTCTGCCGTACGACACCCCGCAGTATTCGGAAGCAACGGGAAACGACCTATGAGCAAGTCCAAAAAAGTATCCTGCGGTGCATGCAGATTTATTCGTCTTACGGCTACGGTGACCATGCCCGCATTGCCTCGCTGGAGAGCCTCCACAAGTATCTGGGGAGAAGGATAGCGAGCAGTCCCTAACCAGAGCCTACTCCTAATCCGTTCGCCCGCAATAATGAACTCATCTACCTCTACCATAAAAGAGTCTTTGGTTCTGTATATTCCCAGTAGGCATACTTGACCCCTTCTCGTCCTAACCCTGACCCTTTGACCCCCCCGTAAGGCATAGTATCAAGTCGCAGGGTAGGAGGGGCATTATGCACGACACCTCCTACTTGGAGTTCCTGAAAGGCTTTTTTCAATAGAGCTTCTGACTCCGTATAAATACCCGCTTGTAGCCCATAGGGTGAAGCATTCACGAGAGATAGGGCTTCAGAAAAGTTTTCATACACCTGCAGTTCCGCAAAAGGCGCAAAGGCTTCCTCACGAGCTAAGTGTGAGGTAGCAGGCAAATTTTTCATTAGCGTAGGTGTAATCACCCGATTTTGGGGCGAAAAAGTAGGGCTAATAAGTTCCTGTGCTCCCCCTAAACGAGCCTCCATGAGCCAGTTCTGTACCCTTATGAAGCTTCTCTCATCTATCAAGCTACTGAGATGGGTAGATTCATTGAGGGGGTCTCCTATCTGAAGCGCTGCAACGCTGTCTTTATACGCCTCTAAAAAATCTTCATAAAGCTCTTTTCGTACAAGTATACGTTGGACGGAGATGCAGACCTGCCCAGCATAGAGGTAGGCAGCTTCAGCAATTGCAGAGGCTGCTTCTCGTATTGAAGGAGGGTCATGGACGATTACAGCAGCATTACCCCCTAACTCTAAGATGAGTTTCTTTCGTACCGCAAGCCCTTGGAGGTACCACCCCACCGCAGCACTTCCCGTAAAGGAAAGAACCCGGTAGTTGGGGGACCTCACTAACTCCTCTGCCAAGAGTGGATCAGCTAATAACACAGAAAGAGCAGAGGGCGGCCAGCCAGCCTCTAAAAGCGCACGAGCTAACCGATAGGCTGTAAGCGGTGCCTGCGGAGCAGGCTTTAGGGTAATGGCATTACCCGCTACTATCGCCGGCACTATTTTATGCAGAACAAGGTTCAGGGGAAAATTGAAGGGGGTAATAGCCAAAAGCGCTCCCACAGGGACGCGTCGGCTTAGTACCCACCTTCCTTCCATAGCAGGCATGAGGTCTCCCGGCAGAATCTCCCCTTCTAAGGTCCTTACTAAGTCCCGTCCAGTAGAAAGGGTCACCCATGCCCTTTTTACCTCTGCCTTAGCATAGCGAAGAGGCTTAGCTACCTCTTGCGCAATGAGGCGTGCTATATCCTCCCCCTCCGCTTCAATCCACCGCACAAGCCTATCTAAGATACTGTACCGTACATGCGTAGGAAGAGTAGCGGCTTCCTCTTGGGCTTTTGATAAGCTACTGAGCACCTCCTGAATGTGAGAAACCTCGGCATATGCCGCCTCCGCGAGAAGCTCTCCAGAAAAAGGATTATACAGCGGACGAATATCCCGACTATTTACCCACTCACCCGCTATTAAGAGGGGCTGATACATTCTACAGCTCTTTTCGGCTCCAGTCAAAGACCCCTATCCGCAAAAGGTAAATGTATCCTGCCGCCAAAACACCCGTAAAAGAAATAAAAAGCCAAAAGGCCCACTGCGGATCCTCCCGAAAATAAACTACCCACGGATACATCAGAGCCAGTTCTACATCAAAGACTGTAAATAGCATGGCTACCTTGTAATAGTGCACAGAAAACCGCTGACGCGTGCTACCTACTGGATCCATTCCACTTTCATAGGGGATCATCTTCTGGGGAAGGGGGCGTCGCGGGGCCAAAATAGTGGGAGCATACACAAGCAGAAGCCCTACACCTATACCTAACAAAAGCAAAACTATAGCTCCTAAATAACCCCCTAACATAAGGACAAAGATACGCACTTGAAGAGGCTATGCAGGGGAAGGAGTCTGGTACCAACTCTTATACATAAGATAGCGCGCAGCATAAGAACCCAACTGGTCAATTTCATCGGGAGAAAGAGGTTTTATAGCCCTAGCGGGGACACCTGCATACAAATATCCCCTTTCTAACTTCGTAGAAGGGGGAATGAGGGCCCCAGCCGCAATCAGTACCTCATCCGGCACCTCCACATGGTCTAATATGATAGAGCCCATTCCTACGAGCACACGATTTCCAATCCGGCACCCATGCACTATAGCTCCATGCCCAATCGTTACTTCATCCCCAATTTCCAAAGGTGCTTTCTGATAAGTGCAGTGTAGAATTGCTCCATCCTGGACATTCGTCCGCTCCCCAATCCTAATGTAATGTACATCGCCTCTTATCACCACATTATACCATATACTACAGTCTCTCCCTATCTCTACATCTCCTATGATCACTGCAGTTTCGGCGAGAAAAGTACCCTCCCCGATACGAGGCACTTTCCCTAAGAGAGGACGAATGAGCGCCATATCACAAATCTAACTGCTTACCCTTTTCGTGTAGATAGCCTAATACAGCTCATCATTTCTTAAGGAAATTGTCCAAGAAGTGCTCTATTTCCAGATACACTCTGTACCTATATTGAGGCAGGCTGTGATTTTGATTGGGTAAAATACGCCATTCTAAGGGCGCATCGGGCTGATTTCTGAGAAGCTTTTCTATAAAGTGATAGGTATTTTGCACATGTACATTATCATCAGCATCTCCGTGCATGATTAGTAAAGGCACCCTGAGAGGCACACCCGGGGGAGGCAAAGCCGTCCTTTGATATCCTTCGGGATTTGCCTGTGGAGTATCCATAAAGCGCTCTGTGTATGCCGTATCGTAAAGTCTCCAGTTGGTAGGAGGCGCCACAGCGATGGCTGCCGCAAGCCCATCCGGCGCTGCAAAAGCTAAACGAATAGCTAAATAACCTCCATAGCTCCACCCGAAAGCGCCAATTTTACCCACATAGGGTAAAGAGCGAAGCCACCCTACAAAGGCTACTAAATCTTCTGTTTCCAATAGTCCTAATCGGAGGTAAGTAGAAAAACGCTTTTCAGGGTAAAGCGCTGTGCCTCGTACATCAGCACATGCCACAATGTACCCCCGCATCACAAGATAGGCTTGCCAGTAGAAAGAAATATTCTTAAAGGCATAGCTTACCTGCTGCGAACCTGGCCCTCCATAAAAGGTAAGCACTACAGGATAGCGTCTATCTGTATAGAGAGTCTCAGGAAAGAGAATATAGCCCCACAGACTATCCCCCTCTACCCCCGGAAAACGCACAAAGCGAAATTGAATGGGGAGTCTGTAAGTTCGCAGGTCTGCGTTTAGGTCTGGAAGGGAGATACATTCCTCAGGCTTAGAAGCTCGGCAAAGAAACTCCCGATAGGGCTGCATTAGTCCGCTTTCAATAATCCGAAGAACCCCTCCAGCAAGCTCGCCTTCAGCCCACGTGGTGTCAGAGGTAAGCCACCGCGGCGTAGTTTTCTTATCAGAAAGAGAGATGTAGCCTATTCGCTGATAATACGGGGTTCTGCCAGCAGCCTGAAAAAACAATCTATCTTCCGCACAGCCAATAACTTCTCGTAGCCCTGGAATTTTGTACGTAGAGAGTTTTTGTCCCTTGGCATTATATCGCCTAATCTCCCATCCTCCCTCCCCGAGTGCTGAATAGAATAACTCTGATTGGGTAGGATGCCACACTATTAGCTGCCTATTATCCCAGCTAAAATAGCCTTTCGTACTGTCCTGTAAAAAAATCTGCGGGGCAGTAGACCTACCCACTTCATAGAAATACAAAGTGAAACGATTCTGGGGGCGATTGAGATGTACGAAGTACAGGATATCCGCTGTCGGACTCCAGCTAAACCAAGGGAGATATCCCCCTACACTATCTTCGTAAAGGCTCAAATCTTCTCCCGTTTGTAGATTATACAGATGCAGGGACACAAAGGGGTTTTTCTCCCCCGCCTTTGGATAAGAAATCCTAATCTCCTCAGGGTAAGTCTGCCTGTAAAAGAGAAGTGGATAAGTAGGT
>JANXCJ010000080.1 GCA_025060275.1 Bacteroidia bacterium
CATTTCACTACTTCTACTGGGGTAAGGTTATTCCCTACTTCACCCTCCACTGTGCCCCTTACTCCAGAAGCGGATACGATGAGTGTCATTCTAAGCGAAGGTAGTTTAGTTATCAAAATAGAGAGCTAACGAAACTTCTATTTATTTTTGCTCATGCGTCCCTACTTACTACCCTTACTGGCTATTGCTTTAGCCCAAGAGGAGCGATTAATACCCTATCAAACAGGTTCTAGTGCTCTCCAGGTGAGCGGGCAAGTCATAGACGCGCAAACAGGTGAAGCTCTCATGGGTGTCCGAGTCAAGATAGGTACCACAGGGACCTATACGAATGAGCGAGGATTTTTTTGGCTACAATTCACTAAGCCAGAGTCTTTGGAAGTCTTTCTTCTCGGTTATCAGCCCATTAAGGTCTTTATCAGCCGTTCTATGGAAGGGCTAACCCTTCGTCTCTCTCCTATTCAAACTGAAATAGAGTCCATTCCCATCATAGCGGAAGCGGAACGAGAGACAGAGGCGGGTGTCTTCTTAGAAAAGGCTGCGCTCCTTAGAAATCGGTGAAGTGTATTCTCAGGAGCTTATCATGAAACGCAGCACAGACTTCTATGTTCCTAATGTTCTGAGAAGATTACCCGGTGTATCGCTACTTTCGGGTCGGCATGTTTCTATTCGGGGATTGGGTGAGCGATATAACGCCTTTGCTTTCTGGGCGGCTTATCCCGCTTGGCTGAATTACGATGCGAGCTTTGGCGAGTTGGACCAGCTTATTAGTACCCTTTTAGGACGAGTGGAAGTCCGCAAGTTTTGGACCCCTGAACTATTGGGACACTTTGGGGGAGGGAGGGTGGATTTCCAGTTGCCGACACCTTCAAGCACTGGATGGCAGGTCTCGTACACTGCCGAGTTAGATGCGGAAGCAGTGCTAAGACCTTTTTCCGTTTTCTCTTCTCCATTACGGGAGCCTATATCTGCAGATTTTCCTGAGCCAGCTATCCATAATTCAATCTGAAAATCAGGGTCATCCTTTACCAGAAAATTTTACCTACGGCAGACAATTTCGGCGCTACACTGCCCCCGACACACTACGAAGGGCTCCTCCGGGGGGCTCCTAACTTTATCCTATGACTTATGCCGAGAACGTTGGCGTTTATCTCTCCGAGGGGTATTTTCTCGCAGATATTTACGAATCGGACTGCGGTATGTAGATGGCACATTTGAGCAAGGGGAAGAGGGATGGTATTACGATCCCTATCCTCGTTCCTTGAGTACTCATCCTGTTCACTATTATTCCCAGGGAGGTGGCATTTCAGGAAGTGTAAGTTTTCAGCTCTCTCCCGTGCATACTCTCCTCTTAGAGGGCTTTTTCCTCCAGAATACCTACCAACGAAACGGTATGGAAGAGGCATACTACATCAATCCTCAAATTGACTCCATTAATGCTGTATAATACAGTACGTATAGCTTCTTCCTTACTCAAAGGTCTCATATGGCAATTCTTCGTCCGGCGTGGGTCTTCTCAGGGAGGAAGGGATGGCAAGGAAAAGTGCAATTAGGAGGGATTCTGCAAGGGCAAACTATCCCTCAAAGCGGTGCAATGAATTACATTCGCTATCCAGGTAGCTCAGAAATAGTATATGAACAAGAGTTGTATGAAGAAAGTAAGATTTATGCACAGGTCTTCACAGGGGGCGCAAGAGCACTTCAAACATATATTCATCCTTACTTAGAAAAGCGATGGACTATTTCACAAAATTGGATTCAGTGGCGGATAGGAGCTTGGCATTCCTATGAAATTCAGCGCTTTAGGGCTCGTCAACTGGGCTTCTTTACTGATACGGCGGGGGGAGGACCTTATGTCTTACCTTCTGAGACTTATAACTTTCATAATATCGGCTCTGTCTATGATCCGCAGAATATACGAGAAGGGGGTTTCTACCTGGTAGAACGAACTGGGGATTATCACCGTCATTCTGGAAAGACTGGACTACAGCAGGTTATACTTGGTGGCGGGCGAGTATAGCTAAGCGATGGGAATTTTTAGCGGGTGTGCGATGGGAGTATTGGCAACGCTTGCTTTCTCATATGCCTATCGTTTCTGAGCGGGAGACCCTCTTTGCTCGGACTCAAGATGTCCACTGGCTCCCTGCTTTCCTTGTGAAGTACTGGTTAGGGACGCACAGTACCCTACGCTTGGGTGGTAATGTTACTCTCATTCGTTCGCCTTTCCCTACCCAAGTACCTATGCCCTACTTTGACTATATGTGGGCTTATTACTGGGTAGGAGAACCTACCCTCACCACAGGTCGCAGTTATAATTTGGACTTACGCTATGAATTTCTAGAGGATAAAGAAAATCTTATTGCCGTGGGTCTTTTCTACAAGCGCCTAAGAGACCTACCAGAAGTGTAATCAGTTCCTGCAAGTTATAATCTGGTCTATACTTATTCTACGCGGCAGCGTGAGCAAGGGGAAGTAGGAGGGGTGGAGTGGGAGCTTCGTAAAAGATGGTGGAGAAGTGAAAAGGCGACTATTTGGAGTTACTTGACTATTACTCTAAGTGAGAGTTCCGGAGAAAAGCCTTTTTGGAAAAAACTATGGCGTTTAGAAGGACGTCTGCAAGGGCATGCGCCTGTAGTAGGAAATGCCGGCATATTTTACTCCCATTATCGTTGGGAGAGTGCAATATTTTTGAACTATACGGCTAGCCAAATATGGGCCATGGGATTTGATGCGTATAAATATCCACATATTGTAGAGGAGAAAAGACTGGTAGGAGAAGCCCAAGTTTCTTATCGCATAGGAAAGCGATGGGAGATACGCTTAGCTGTATGGGATTTCATTAATCAGCCCTACAGACGCACACAACGACTAGGAAATGCGGATACTTTTCGGGAGGAAAGAGATGCCTTGGCAATTTGGGAGCGCTGGGCTTATAGGGCATACTTGACTATGCGTTATAAGTGGTGAAAAAAGACTTTGGACCCTTAGTAGAAAATATAGGGCAGTTAGTTGAGATAACCTTGAGTTTACTTTTGCTAGGCGGTGTGGCGCCAGGGGTGGTTATACGAGATTGGTTTGGGGATTGTATATACGGTGCTTAGGATTATCTTCTGGGCATGGAATCGAGCCTTTTTAGAAGGAGAGGGAAACTTGTGGAGAATATGCTTAGCTGGCATCCTTTTTGACTGGTATGCAGTGAGTTGGGTTCTTGTGCCTGTGTGGTTTTTTCTCCTCATAGGATGGAGGTGTATAAGTTATGCAGTGTGGATAGGAGTTGGGAGTTTTGCCCTTGCCCTGGAGGTCATAGATATAGGCTATTTTCCCTATAGCCATCGGCGCTCTGGCATAGAGCTCATACGCATGTTGAGCTTTTGGCAAGATACACTTCCTGCTTTATCAAAGTATATGAAGGACTTTCTGCTAGGTTTCTTATTCTGGGGGCTGCTTGTGGGAGTGCTTATATGGTGGGGTGGGCAAGTGAAGAGCATACCATCTCCAGCAGGTTGGGTTACAAGGTTAGGATGGCTCTTTTCCTTAGTAGGGCTTGTCATAGGTCTACGGGGGGGAGTGCGGCTCAAGCCTCTTACTGTAATAGATGCAGCTCAACCAGAATGTCTAGCCTGTACGCCTTATGTGCTCAATACCACTTTCTCCATGCTAAAAGCTTTGGAACAGCCTCCTCTTCCACCCTGGCCTCCCGCTCCTTCAGGTATTCCTCTTTATCCGCGCCAGTACACACCAGGGGTGAGGGAAGCATCTATCCCCCGCTATAATGTAGTGGTCTTCATTCTGGAGAGCTTCTCAGCAGAGTATGTGGAGAAAGGCTATGCGCCTTTTCTCTCTCAGCTTCTACAGAAAGGAAGCTCAGTGAAGTGGGGATTTGCTTGCAATAGCCGTTCAGCAGAGGGGGTGCCAGCTATATTATCCGGTATTCCTTCCTGGGGAGAGGAACCTCTCATATTCACTCCATATGCCGTTAAGATTCGTTACAGCTTGGGAGATATTCTAAAAAAATGGGGATATAAGACGCTCTTTTTTCACGGAGGCAATAATGGAACAATGCTATTAGATAGCTATGCCCGCCAAGCAGGATTTGAAACTTATATAGGTCGCAAAGAATATCCCTTTCCTGACCGGGATTATGATGGAACTTGGGGAATATGGGATGAACCTTTTTTGCAGTTTTGCCTTGAGCAGCTTGCCTCTGTAAAAGAGCCATTTGCGGCGGCTATATTTACCCTAAGCTCGCATCATCCTTATGCTATTCCGAAGCAGCTTCAAGATAGCTTTAGGATAGGGAAGCTGCCTGTCCACCGAGCTGTAGCGTATGCAGATTGGGCACTCCGAAGATTTTTCGCTCGTGCGGAGACGATGGATTGGGCTCGACGCACTCTCTTTGTATTCACAGCCGATCACACGGGTCCAAGCGAGGAGGAGTACAGTCCTGTGAGGGCTTTTCATGTCCCTATCAGTTTCCTCGTCTTAGGAAAAGAGCTACCCCCCTGCGATAGCATAGGAAGTCATATAGATGTCCTTCCTAGCATATTAGAGGCTATAGGATACCCTTACCCTGTACCTGTATGGGGTAAGAGCCTTTGGAATAGGAATGGATGGCGCTGGGCGCCGCAGAAGCCACTTCCTTTACTTTTTCAAGCTGTGGGAAGGAGAGAGGTTATTTCTTTCTCTCCTAACTCCGTCAAAAGTACCTATAAATGGCAGGGTAAGCCTTGGAATATCCTGCCTGATAGTGTCTTGCCTTCCTGGTATTCTGAGTGGATGGCTTATCTTGCCAGCTATGGAAAGTGGATAGAGGGTGAAAATTGGTGAGAAAAAGACTAACTTTGTCCTGTATATGATGAAGCGAAAGGTTCAAGTCTTATTCCTGACTTTTGGCCTCCTGTACAGTCAGAATGCACACATTCAACTCATTCACAATGTAGCTGATGTAGTAGGTGTTAGTTTCCCCGTCGTAGTAGATAGCGTAGATATTTACCTCTCTACTGATGGGGGGGGAACATGGACCTTGATGGTGCCTGACTTCAAGTTTCGCCAAGCTACCCCCTACACGGCTGTTCCTGCTAACTCTAATACCGTCATAGCAGGTATAGCCCCGGGCAACTCTTTAGGACCTGGGGATATTCTCATAAACTATAATGTTCCTCCTCTTGCCCCAGGCTCCTATAATATAGCCATCGTTGCAGGCACTATTGATTTCTTTAGCAGCCAGGTTAATGTAAATCTGTACTACTATTTCAACTCCCGCAATACAGCCCAAAATCCTAGTGATTTTGATTTTATCTTCTTCCATGGCGCTCCAGATGTGGGTAATACAGATGTGTATTTAGCACGGGACCGCTCTCCTACTCTCTCAGCTTATGAAAGAGATTTGAACATAGGGCAGTATCAATACTCTCCCGGTTACTTTTCGGTTTCCCCCGATAATCTCATTGCGTTAGATACCACCCCTTCTGATCCTAATCAGATTCTTCCCATAGCTTACTATATTCCTTCCACCAATCTCCTTGGCCAAGCTGGTGTAGTCTTTGTATCGGGATATGCAAGTATACCTGATCCGGCTAAGTCTTTGGGTCTATACCTGGCCCTGCCAAATGGTAATGTACTTCCTCTCTCCCCTCAAGAGATTCGTAGGCTGCAAGTAGTACATAACGCCGCAGACCCTGCTCTGCAACAAGTAGATATTTATGTAGGCGGTGTAAATCCTCCTCCAGATCTTCAACTCGACTTTAGAGAAGCGACAAGCACATTTTTTGTAGAGGGAAATACTGGAACCACTTTCCCCCTCATATTCACAGCACGGGGACAGACTACTCCTTTAGCCACCGTGAATGTGAGTTTGCCTCCAGCCGGGACAAATTATGCTATTTTTGCTCAGGGTGTTACAAATCCAACGCAATTTGCAGCAAATCCTAACGGGGTCTCTACTGGGTTTGGTCTCGTAACCATCTCTAATGTAGTAGGCTGGGCACCCTCAGGTAGCTTCAGAACCTTAGCTTTTCATGGCGTTACAGATGCTCCAGCGGTAGATGTTTATTCCGGCGGTAGCCCACTGGTCACTAATCTGCAATACAAGCAATACGGAAGTGTAATTACCACTCCTGCAAACGCACCTGTGGAGTTGGAAATCAGACCGGCAGGTCAATCTACCCCCCTTGCTACTTATTCTATCTCCACTCTGCAAGCCAGGGATGGAGAAGGAAGTATCGTATTTGCAAGTGGCTTCTTAAGCCCCGCTAATAACCAGAATGGGCCTGCCTTTGGACTTTATATTGTATATCCAAATGGAGATGTAGAGCCTCTCGGCTTGTCCAGTGGTATGATTTCTCAATCTTCACCTCAGGTGATGGGTGTATCTGGAAATCCCTCTCCCACAGGAGAATGGCAAGTATGTATAAGGGCCATCAAAGCCGAGGAAGCGGCATATACCCTAACTAATACCACCGGCCAAGTGATCAAAGCAGGTACATGGAGTCTTCCAGGAGCAGGCACATGGGTATTCACTCTCTCAGGTGAGAATATGCCCAGTGGGATTTACTTCCTGCGAGTTGGAGAGTCACTTTATAGGTTAGTACGCCTCTAAGCTGTTTTAGGGGACTTTAGAAGAAGGGTAGGGGGGAGCGCCTTGCTGTCTCACTCCTTTCCTATTAGGAAGGGGTAGTAAATTTGGCTTCATGCCGCTTCTGGAAAATAAGAATATTCTCGTAACAGGCGGTACACGGGGTATTGGGAGAGCGATTGTGGAAAGACTTCTTCAAGAAGGGGCACGGGTAGCTTTCACCTACCGGGGCTCTAAAGAGTTAGCCGAGTCGCTTTTGAGAACTGCCCCAGAACGCCTAAGAGCCTATCAGGCAGATGTAACGGACGGCCCTCTAGCTGAAGCTATTGTAGCAGAGCTTCTTCAATGCTGGGGTACTATAGATGGCCTTGTGAATAATGCAGGAATCACCCAAGATAATCTTTTACTCCGCATGACAGAAGCACAATGGGATGCGGTATTGGACACTAATCTTAAGGGGGCTTTTCTTTATACCAAGGCTGTATTGAAGCCTATGCTCAGCCAACGGAAGGGAAGTATTGTAAGCATAAGCTCTATTGTCGGGCTTCAGGGTAACCCCGGGCAGGCCAATTATGCAGCCGCAAAAGCAGGTTTGATAGCCTTTTCTAGGTCTCTCGCAAAAGAAGTAGGCTCAAGAAATATTCGGGCTAATGTGGTAGCACCAGGTTTTATTCGCACGGATATGACGGCAGAATTGCCTGTGGAGGAGTGGAAAAAGAGAATCTCTTTAGGGCGTTTAGGAGAACCCCATGAAGTAGCGAGTCTCTGTGCATTTCTTTTGTCAGATGAAGCCTCCTATATCACAGGGCAAGTTTTTGTGGTGGATGGAGGCATGGTTTGAGCATTAGGATATGGAAAGGCTCATAGCAGAAGGAGGAAGAATACAACTTACACTGCGCCGAATAGCTTCACAGATAGCTGAGTCAGCCCCTGTGGGGGCCTTAGTGGGAATAGAACCACGAGGTGTTATTTTAGCGGAGGTTCTTCAAATCCACCTTGAGAAACTCTTAGGTGAGCAGGTGCCCTTGGGCAAGCTGGATGTAACATTTTGGCGTGATGATTTGCGACAAAGAGAAAAACTGCGAGTTCCTCGCCCAACCTGGCTACCTTTCCCTATTGAGAACCACCGAATCTGGCTGGTAGATGATGTAATTTATACGGGCAGGACTGCACGAGCAGCCTTAGATGCTCTACAAGAGTTTGGAAGACCTGCTTCTATCCGGTTAGCAGTCTTAGTAGAGAGGAGAGGTCTAAGGGAAGTACCTATCGTGCCGGACTGTGTAGGCTTTGTTCTGGATACAATTCCTGAAGAAAAGGTGCTCGTGCATCTTTTTCCCCAGCCTTCTATCCGTATTGTGTCTGCGAATGCATAAGCATTTTCCACAGAAGAAAGCAGACCTAATAGGGGTAAGGGACATGCCTACTGCGCAAGTCTGGCAGCTCTATCAGCTAGCGGACAGGTTTTATGATGTACTTCAGCAGCCTACTCGTAAGGTAGCTGTGCTTACAGGAAGTACCATAGGGCTCCTATTCTTTGAGAGTTCTACACGCACCAAACTTTCCTTTGAACTAGCTGCGAAGAGATTGGGAGCGGATGTAGTGAATTTTGCTCCCGCAGGCTCTAGCTTAGATAAGGGCGAAAGCCTCCTTGACACGGCGTGTAATATCCTAGCTATGGGAGTGGATGCCATAGTCGTGAGGCATAGGGGGGTAGGAACAGCCCACTTCTTAGCTCGTAATTTACCTGTTCCTGTTATTAATGCAGGGGATGGAACGCATGAGCATCCCACTCAGGCTCTCCTGGATACATATACTCTTTATAGGTATTTTGGACGGGTAGCTGGACTAACGCTGACTATAATAGGAGACCTCTTTCACAGTCGCGTGGCGCTTTCCCACCTTTTATTAGCTCCTAAGATTGATTTGAAGCTAAGGCTTTGTGCGCCGCCCTCCCTTATCCCTCCTCTATGGTATGAATTGCCTTGGCCCATTTATACCAATGTAGCGGCAGCAGTGGAAGGCGCTGATGCTATTTTAGTACTCCGGATGCAGAAAGA
>JANXCJ010000081.1 GCA_025060275.1 Bacteroidia bacterium
ATTCCGCCTGCTCCCCGTGGTGTCCCTCAAATAGAAGTTACGTTTGATGTAGATGCGAACGGTATTCTTACTGTAACTGCTCGGGATAAGGCTACCGGCAAGGAGCAGTCTATCCGCATAGAAGCAGGCACAGGCCTTAGTAAGGAGGAGATAGAGCGTATGAAACGAGAAGCAGAGCTCCATGCAGCAGAAGACCAAAAGCGTAGGGAACTGGTGGAAAAGCTAAATCAAGCTGATGCCCTTCTGTATCAGGCAGAGAAGTTTCTCCGTGAGCATGGTGAAAAGATTAATACTTCTGATAAAGAGCGTCTTGAAGCTCTTATTCTGGAACTGCGCTCCGCTCATGGAGCGAAAGATGGAAGCCGAGTGGATAAACTCATACCACAACTTGGAAGTCTCCTCTCCTCTCTTGGGCAAAGGGCTTACACAGATGGGAGAGGTAGTGGAAGTAGCACTTCATCGGCTACAGAAGTGGAATACGAGGAAGTGCCTTCCGACAAGGGGTGAAATAAAGCCTAATCCTCTAACAGCATTTCCCTTTAGTTCTTAGTGGCGAGTAAAAGCTTACTTTTGTCGTATGCGGAGGTATCATCTTATTATAGTGGCGGTGGTGGCCATAGCTTCGAGTATAATCGCAGCTGTGGCAACTCGCTTCTTTCTTAAGTCTTTCTCTTCTCAGCCATCCTCCCAGGTTATTATACCTCTTCAAAAGGTGCGATTAGACAATGGCTCTGAGACCGGGGGTTTTGTGGAGGCTGCGCGTCGGGCTACTCCATCGGTAGTCTTTATTCGTGCGGTAGGAGAGCGGATAGCTAACGATGACTTTTGGAGCTATTGGGGCTTGTGGCTACCTCGGACGCAACCAATCTATAGTGCTGGCTCGGGTGTGGTATGGAGCAGCGATGGATATATCGTAACCAACTTTCACGTAGTAAAAGGTGCCTCTAAAATTCTTGTAACCTTTCCAGACAAAAGAACCCTCCCTGCAGAGCTGGTAGGGGCAGATGCCAGCGTGGATATTGCCTTACTCAAGGTGAGGGCTACTAATCTTCCTTTCCTTCCTCTCGCCAACTCTGACTCAGTCCAGATAGGAGAATGGGTATTAGCCATAGGAAATCCCTATAATCTCACCTATACGGTTACAGCGGGGATAATTAGTGCAAAGGGCCGCAACCTTAATCTCCTTCAAGGTCCCCTCCCCATAGAATCGTTTATCCAGACAGATGCAGCTATAAACCCCGGAAACAGTGGTGGGGCTCTTGTAAATCTCAAAGGTCAGCTTGTAGGCATAAATACTGCTATAGCTTCTCGGACTGGGTCTTACGTAGGATATGGGTTTGCTATCCCAGTGAATATTGTGCGAAAAGTAGTTGAGGACCTTAGGCAATATGGAATTGTGCAACGGGCATTTCTGGACATAGAGGTTACCGATTTTATAGACGATATCACTACGAATACATCTCCTGAGGATTTGGAAGGTTTGTATATAGGGAGGGTACGCCCAGGAGGAGCTGCTGACAAAGCAGGTCTCAAGACAGGTGATCACATCATAGCATTAGATGGAGCGGCGATACAGACCCAGGCCGAGCTACTGGAACGCTTAGCACAGCACCGACCTGGAGAGAAGGTGAAAATCACATATAAGCGAAATGGACGATTATATGAGACTACAGCCACTCTCACCAATGAAGAGGGTGAGCCTACCCTCCTAAGCCGTACAGTATATAAATCTGAACGGTTAGGAGCAGATATCATACCCCTCAGCACTCGTGAAGCGGAAAGACTTGGAATTTCTCAAGGATACAGAGTGGTGAATCTGCGTGCGGGTGTTTTATCACAACTGGGTATCACAGAAGGGTTTATCATCATCTCCATCAATAATTACACGCCTTCCTCAGCAAAAGAGTTAGAGGAAATCCTTCTCAAGGTAAGGGGTAGGCTACTCATACATGGAATAGATGCAGAAGGGCGAGAGGCGCGGTACTCCTTTTCTTTGCGATGAGCTTCCCAGTGCTTTTGTGGCTCGGATGCAGGCCCGTCTGGGAGGGGAATGGGAGAGCTTCTTGGGGGCTCTGGGGAGTTCTCCCAAGACAGCGATTAGACTCCATCCGGAAAAGGGGTTAGGTTTATTCCCTGAGGCGGACCCTGTAATCTGGCACCCGTTAGGACGTATCCTTCGTGAGCGTCCTTCATTTGAGAAGGAACCTTTCTGGCATGCGGGTGCCTATTATGTACAGGAGGCTTCAGGAATGAGTCTCAGGGCATTCTTACCCGAGAGGCGTCCCCTTCGCATAATAGACCTCAGTGCCGCACCGGGCGGTAAGTCTACTTTGATATTAGCAGAATTAGGATGGGAAGGAGGCTTACTCATAGCTAATGACCCTGAACCTCGCCGTCGCGCCGCTCTTCAGGAAAACTTAGAGAGGTGGGGCATCCCTGCTTACCTTCTCACAGGGAGGCATCCCCAATGGTGGGCTAAGCGATACCCCGGCTTCTTTGATGTGGTAGTGGTGGACCCTCCCTGTTCCGGAGAAGGACTCTGGCGCAAACATCCAAAGGCTGTCTTCCAGTGGAGTCCCGCTAACATTGCTCGTCTGCAACGCTTTCAGCGAAGCCTTCTCTTTGCTGCAAAAGAACTTGTAGCACCAGGGGGTGTGCTTATTTATTCAACTTGTACTTATGCACCAGAGGAAAACGAGGAGAATTTGTCATTTGTCTTCTCTGAATCAGAAGGTTGGAAATCTGTGGCTTGGAATTTAGGTGAGAAACTTGAGGAAATCGTGCCAGTATGCTACGGAGAGAATGGTAGGGGGTACTATTTCTACCCTCATAGGGGTCCCGGGGAAGGCTTCTTTATCTCAGCTTGGCAGAAAGAGAAAGTACATAGTAAGAAGGTCTTACGAACAGGGATCAAAGTGAATCTCACTAAACGGGTACCTTTTCATACCCCTCCTGGGATGCAGATATTTTCTCGGCAGGGAACCTTTTATGGGCTTACTGAAGTAGCTCTAAGCTTGACTCCCTCAGGTTTGGAGGCAGAGCCGTGGTCGGCCTTTCCTTTATGGACGCATAATCGTCCTACACATGCTGCAGCTCTCCTCTCGCGTTTCGGCTGGGCGGATCATTCAGAACGAAAAATTACCTATGAGGAATTTCTTGCTTACATCGCAGGGTGTTCCTTCACTTCTAAAGCCCCCTTGGAGTGGGTTACCTACGAAGGGAGAGGCTTAGGATGGCTTTACAAGGGGAAACCTTCTCTACCTTTTGCTTGGCGGCGTTTCTTGAGAAGAAGTTGATGAAGTGGAGCCTGAGTAATATCCCTTCTCATACTTTATTTGAATCCACGGAAAATCTCTCAGGTATCTCACTAAAAGGCTTAAGTTCTCTAATTCTTCATCCTCTTCGCCTTGATAAATTATCAGCTTCAACTGATTTTTGTCAGACAAAACTTCACTTAGGATTTGGTACAGAGCGCGCTGACTTGAGGAGTTAATGTAAGTGAGTTCTACGTGAATTTCTATATCCTTTGTAAAAAATATTTTATTTTCAACAATGAAGTTTTTTATAGGGCGAAAAAATTCTATACTATCTTCTGGAAAACAGCTGCCTTTTATGACAATGCGGTTTTCTTCCGGGCTTATGAGCACTTCTGGGGTATGTAAGCTTGGAGAAATATGAAATGGCATGTCAATAGCAAAGTTAGTAAAACCCTGATGCGCACTGAAGAATAGCCAGCGAGCTAATATTTACCTTCCATCCTTATAAACTTTGTGAAGCGATGAGTGACTTCGTGCACCTTCATGTACATACGGAATATAGCTTACTTGACGGGGCCTCTCGTTTGCCTGCCCTAATGGAGCAGGCGAAGTCTCTTGGAATGCCTGCCCTTGCACTCTCTGACCATGGCAATCTTTTTGCAGTTCCCAAGTTCTGTGCAGAAGCAGCGAGGGTGGGGATTAAGCCTATCATCGGCTGCGAGTTTTACATTACTGAAGGGTATGCATTTGCCAAAGAAAAGACTATATATCATCAGCTCTTGTTGGCTAAGAATGAGGTAGGGTGGCGTAATCTTTTATACCTTTCTTCTATTAGCTATGTGGAGGGGTTCTACTATAAGCCACGAATCCATAAAGGTCTTTTAGAAAAATATCATGAAGGGCTAATTGCCACGACAAGTTGTATTGCTAGCGAGATTAACCAAAAAATTCTTCTGGGGAAATTGGAGGAAGCTGAGAGAGTTTTTAGGTGGTACCTGGATTTATTTGGGGAAGATTTTTATATAGAGCTGCAGGATCATGGGCTTCGTGCTCAGTATGAGGTGGCGAGCGTCTTACTGGAATGGTCTAAACTATACGGTGTGAAAATCATTGGCACGAATGATGTGCACTATACTTATCAGAAGGATGCGGAGCTGCATGACCTTCTATTAGCCATTCAGACAGCAAGTGATTATGATGATCCCAAGCGTCTTCGCTTCACAGATGATAATGGCAATCTCAACTCACATTTTTATCTAAAGAGTAGTGAGGAGATGCAAGCTATGCCGCTTTTTCGGGAGTGTCCAGAGGCATTAGTACAGACGAGAGAAGTGGAAGAGAAATGCGTTCTATCACTGAATTTTAACAAGCCTCTTGTGCTGCCCCAGTATCCAGTTCCTTCTGAGTTTTCAAGCATGGATGCTTACTTACGGCATTTAGCTTATGAAGGAGCAAGAAAGCGCTATGGCGAACTTTCGCCCAAGGTAATGGAGCGATTGGAGCATGAGCTGCAAATAATAGAGAAAATGGGATTTGCAGGGTATTTTTTGATAGTCCAGGACTTTGTTGCGGAGGCTAAACGGCGGGGTGTGTGGGTAGGTCCAGGTAGAGGTTCGGCTGCAGGAAGCTTAGTGGCGTATGTATTAGGTATAACAAACATAGACCCTCTTCTTTACAATCTACTTTTTGAGAGATTTCTGAATCCAGAGCGAATAAGCCCCCCCGACATGGATATTGATTTTGACGATATAGGCAGGGAGGAGGTGATTAGGTATGTTCAGGAAAAATATGGTCATGATAATGTAGCCCAGATCATTACCTATGGCACGATGGGCATCAAGACAGCTATCCGAGATGTGGGTAGAGCGCTGAAGGTGCCTTTGAGCGAGGTTAATTATCTCGTTGCCCTAATCCCTAATAAGCCGAATATAACTTGGGAAGAAGCTCTCAAACCTGAAGAAAACTCTAAAGCCTATGTACTCCGAGAAGTGCTTAGCCAAGGCAAAGAAATTCATAAGAAAGTCTTGAGTAAAGCAGCTGAGCTAGAGGGTATTACTCGTCATACAGGTGTGCATGCTGCGGGGGTTATCATTGCTCCAGAGCCACTGTGGCAGTATGTTCCTCTTGGAATTGCTACCCGGGACGAAAATAGTCGGCAAGTCATTACGCAGTGGGAGGGGCCTGACTGTGAGAGTGTTGGGCTCCTCAAAATGGACTTTTTGGGCCTCAAAACTCTCTCTATCCTCAAGACCGCCATTCAACTCATTCAAAAGCTGAGGAATGGTCAAACACCTTTGGACTTAGAGACTCTACCCCTTGATGATAAGAAGACTTGGCAGCTCTTTCAAGAGGGACAGACGGTAGGGGTCTTCCAGTTTGAGTCTGAGGGTATGCAGAAATATCTGCGCATGCTCCGCCCTACCTGCATAGAAGACCTAATAGCGATGAATGCTCTCTATCGCCCCGGTCCTATGGAGAATATTCCGACTTTCATCCGCAGGAAGCATGGAGAAGAACCTATTACTTATCCTGATCCTCGACTCAAGCCTATTCTTGAGAATACTTACGGCATAATGGTCTATCAAGAGCAGATTATGCAGATTGCTCAGGTTATGGCGGGTTATACCCTTGCGGAAGCTGACCTTCTGCGCCGCGCCATGGGCAAAAAGAAGAAAGAGATCATGGATGAACAGCGCGCTACCTTCATAAATAGGGCTATAAGACATGGTACGGACCCCAAGGTGGCAGAGGAGGTTTTTGATACAATGGCACGCTTCGCTGAATATGGGTTCAATAAGTCGCATGCCGTCGCCTATAGTATTTTAGCCTACCATACAGCATACTTGAAGGCTAATTATCCCGCTGCTTACATGGCGGCCTTGCTTACCCATCACGCAGATGATTCAGAAAAAGTAGGCTTTTTTCTGCAGGAAGCGCGTGCCTTAGGTCTCCGGATACTACCACCCTCTGTGAATGAAAGCGAAGAGAACTTTTCTCTTTCTTCTGAGACTGAGATTCGCTTCGGGTTAGGAGCCATAAAACACTTAGGCGATAAAATGGCCTATATGATAGTCCAGGAGCGCCAGCAGAATGGCAAGTTCAAAGATATATTTGATTTTGCTGTGCGGATGTTTCCCCACGGGCTCAATAAGAAGGTATTAGAGAGTTTGTCGTATGCTGGAGCCTTGGACTGTCTGATGGAGGGACAAAGAAGAGAGACCCTCTTTGACGAGGTAAATCGGCAGTTACTTTTAGAGTATGCCGCCAATTTCCATAAAAGCACTCAGCCTGTGCAAGTCTCCCTTTTTGATGTTACAGTCTTCACTCCGCCTTCTCCGCCGACTCTTCGCCCTCCTGATCGCTGTCTTTCCCTTCCTGAGAAACTCAGAAGTGAGAGGGAATTTTTAGGATATTTTCTCTCCTCTCATCCCTTAGATGAGTATGAGGAGCTTATTCGTAAAACCCATATAAGTACGGAGGCTGCGTTACTACTCAGTGCTGAGCAGCCGCGGGAGCGCTCTGTTCGTTGTGCGGCTCTGCTTATGGATATAGATGAAAGGCGTTCTCGCCAGGGTCGCTTATATGCTCGAGTGACCTTTGAGGATAAGGTAGGTTCTTATGTGCTTAACTTTTTTCCTCCTCAGTGGGAGCAGGTAGCGCCTAAGCTTCAGGGTAGGATAGGAATGCCTTTTTACTTGGAGGTGGAGTATGTGTATCGCCCAGACGGGGTGGCTGAGTGGAAGGTGAATACCATAGAAGAGCTCTCAAAGGCTCTCCAAAAGTCTGTGCAAGCCTTGATTTTGATTTGGGATGTGCGGGAATTCAGAGAAAAAAGTAAGCTAAAAAAGTTAGAGCATGTCTTGCAGGGTTATGAGGGTACTATTCCTGTGTATTTGCTCTTACATTATTGCCGTCAATTTCCTGTCTGGATATCTACTCATTGGAAGCTACAATATGTGCCTGAAATGGAAAAGTTCCTACAGTCTCTGGGTATTCGCGTACGGATAGAGTAGCTGTTGTAAGCAAAAAAAGCTTACTTTTGTTTAGCACACATATGCAAGAAACAGCGAAACCGTTAGGCAAACCTATTGAGGTAACAGATTCATCCTTTGCTAAGGAAGTTCTGCAAAGCCCTATTCCTGTGCTGGTGGATTTTTGGGCCCCCTGGTGTGGGCCTTGCCGGATTATAGCACCCGTGCTAGAAGAAATCGCCCAGAAGTACGCGGGTAAGATCAAGATTGCAAAAATGAATGTAGATGAAAATTCCTTCATTCCCATGCAGTACCATATTCAGGCTATTCCTACCTTGATTCTTTATCGGGCCGGACAGCCGGTGGATAAGATTGTGGGGGCGCTTCCGGGACCTGCTCTGGAGCGTAGGTTGCTTGCTCACATTTCATAGGAATGGAGGTGATATTAGACTTTGAGAGACCGATCGTAGAGCTAGAAAATAGGATAGATGAAACCCGGCGCGTAGCCCAGCAAAATGGTATAGATATTTCCCAGAGCCTTCAAGTGCTGGAGAAGCGCTTGGAGCAGCTCCGTCAAGATATTTATCAGAATCTTACGCCATGGCAACGCGTTCAATTAGCTCGTCATCCCGCTCGTCCCTATTCTTTGGACTATATTCATGCTATATGTGAAGACTTTATAGAACTCCATGGGGACCGGTGTGCAGGGGATGATAAAGCCATAGTGGGAGGGGTAGGGCAGATAGGTCCATATGGTGTTATTCTTATCGGGCAACAGAAGGGACGTGATACTAAGAGTCGGCAGTATAGAAACTTTGGCATGCCCAACCCCGAGGGGTATAGAAAAGCCCTTCGTCTTATGCGACTCGCCCAGAAGCTTGGAAAGCCCGTTATCACATTCATAGATACACCTGGAGCTTACCCCGGCATGCACGCGGAAGAGTTCGGACAGGCAGAAGCGATTGCCCGAAACCTTTATGAGATGTCTGAGTTGAGAGTCCCTATACTGGTGTTTATTATTGGGGAAGGTGCTTCAGGTGGAGCATTGGGAATCGGCGTCGGGGATAAAATTTATATGCTGGAAAATACTTGGTATTCCGTGATATCCCCAGAAAGCTGTGCAAGTATTCTCTGGCGCTCTTGGGATTATAAGGAAAAAGCCGCCGAAGCGCTTCACCTCTCCGCACAGGATAATCTAAAGCTGGGCGTTATAGATGAAATACTACCTGAACCCTTAGGTGGTGCCCACAAAAATCCTACACAAGTCTTTCGCTTAGTACGCGAGAAGATATTGCAAGATTTACCTTCTTTACTCTCCCTTTCACCAGAAGAGCTAACACAGCGTCGGTTGGAAAAATACAGTCGGATGGGACGCTGGCAAATAAAATCT
>JANXCJ010000082.1 GCA_025060275.1 Bacteroidia bacterium
AGCTTTAGAAACCTCATGTGATGATACGGCAGCATGTGTGTATGATGGCTGCCGGGTTTTATCGCACTCCGTATATCGCCAGCCTATTCACGCGCCCTACGGAGGGGTTATCCCTGAATGGGCCTCAAGAGAACATGAACTAAGACTCCCCATAGCCGTGCAAGAATGCCTCAGAGAGGCAGGCGTGCGCTGGTCAGCACTGCATGCCGTAGCTGCGGCCCAAGGACCCGGACTTATAGGTTCCCTCTTGATTGGCTCTACATTTGCAAGGGCGATAGCAGCCGCATGGAATATACCCTTTATAGGGGTAAATCATTTAGAAGCTCACATAGCTTCCTTAGAACTATCTGAAGACCCCTTGGAATACCCTCTTATAGTCTTAGTAGCAACAGGAGGACACACACATCTTTTTCATGTCATTCATCCCTTAGAGATGCGGCTGATAGGCAAAACACAAGACGATGCTATCGGAGAAGCTTTTGACAAAGTAGCCGCTTATTTGGGGCTTTCCTATCCTGGCGGTCCTGAAATAGAAAAGTTAGCTTATGAAGGTAATCCGTATGCTTATACATTTCCTCTGCCTCGAACAGATAAACCATGGGACTTTAGCTTTAGTGGTCTCAAAACGGCTTTCCTATATGCTCTGCGAGGTAATCCTCACTTAGCTCTTTCTGATTTGTGTGCCAGCTGGCAACATGCAGTGTTCAGCTATATCACAGACAAACTCGTGCAAGCGGCAAAAGCCCTGCAAGTTCCCAAAGTAGGACTCGTAGGGGGCGTAGCAGCAAATCTTTCCCTCAGAGAGATGTTAGTTAAGAAAGCAACGTCCGCTCGTCTAGAGGTATTCCTTGCTCCCTTAGCATACTGCATGGATAATGCTGCGATGATAGCGAAGGCAGCCTGGCACAGGTACATAAATGGGCTCTATACTCCTCTTAATCAAGCTCCGTTTTCCAGAGGGTAATACCATACCTCATGCGGACCTACATCAGGAATCTCTATGACTCCCGCTGCTTCCCATCTTTGAAAACCTTGCTTCGCATAAAATGGTACAGCTGCTAAACGAGCATAACACCATACTAGCGATACTCCTCTCTTTTTGAGAAAATTTAGGGTCTCTGTGAGAAGTTTTCTACCTATCCCTGCCTTTCTCTGGTATGCAGGATGAGTAGCCATCCCCCGCAAACGGTAACTCTTAGAATAGTCTCCCAAAGGCGAGTAAGCTTCCAAAAAGAAAGAGGCTACCCCTACTACTTCACAATTCAGATTATATGCAGCAAAGTGCCATGTAGTTTTTTCATTATCTCCAGCGAAGTAGGCTTGTGAAATAGGCTTGCCCGGACGCAGTACTTGCCAACGTAAAGGTAGGACAGTCTCTAACCCTGCTATCATTACGGAGATAGGCCCAGGTCTCATTAGCGCGGATATGAGAGAATATGAATGATAGGCGCATTGTAGCTTTCCAGAGCCTTCCTACCGTTCAATTCCTCCAATACAATTAGGAAAGCGAACCCTACCAGCTCTGCTTTCAAATCTTTCACAAGCTGAGCTGTAGCAGCAGCTGTACCCCCCGTAGCTAACAAATCATCATGAATAAGCACTTTGTCGCCTGGTTGAATCCCATCCTTTGTAATTTCCACAGCAGCAGAGCCATATTCCAGGGCATAGGAAACACTTCCGCCCACCTCTGGTAGTTTTCCTTTTTTGCGCACAACTACAAAACCCGCTCCCAATTGCTGAGCTATCATGGGCCCTAACAGAAAGCCACGACTCTCTACACCAACTACCTTATTTACATCACGAACCCTAAAATGACGAGAGAGCTCCTCCACACACCGCTCCACAAGGCGCGGATGTAGGAATAAGGGGGTAATGTCCTTGAAGAGCACACCCTTCTGCGGAAAATCAGGAACCTCTCTGACAATCTTTCTGAGCTCCTTTTCCAATAACATGCGGGCAAAGTTACTCACCGCTAAGATATGGGGAGAGCCGCTCGCGAAGGGAGTCCGGAAGCCAATTCTGCCATATTTCCGACGGAATAGGCATATCCTTCCATGACTGAGATTTTTGGTATAAAAAGCGAGCCAAGCGCCATGATATATAAGGGTGTGAAGCTAATTCCTCTACGCTGGCTTTCCGTAAAGAAAGGGGCGATTCCTGAGGGGGACCTACATATAGGTAAGGACGGGCCTTATTATAGTTTTCTTCTTGAAGCCCCCATACCTCTCGCAGTTGCTCCACTCTTACGAAGTAGCGGAGCTTGCTGCGGTACTTTACTATCCTCTCAGCGGTTCTAAACCCTATCCCCGGCAAGCGTTCTAATTCTTCCGCAGAGGCGGCATTTATGTCTAAAAGCTTGGGAGATTTTTGATTGTATGACCTGGAAGGTCCTAAAACTCCATAGCGACGCAGGCGATATCGCTCTAACCGATTGAGCCCATATAAGGAATCTATCTGGTTCCACTGACTAAATCTGCCTATTTTTTTGCGATAGCGGACCAACCTACGAGCACTCACGGGACGACATATTTGATAAAGAACTAGGGTACTGCTATCAATTTCATTCAGATTGAAGGAGGGAACTATGCTGTGAGGACTTTTGATGTCTTTCCGAAAGTAAGGCGCTATACTTAGCCAAGTAAGGCTATCCCATACCTCTAATTCCTCTATCTCCCAGAATCCTCCCATGAGTTCTCTGAGCTCTAAAAACCCCCTTACCTTATAGGGAGTCATCCCGGGTAGGGACAGAAGACTAAGGCTATCTATCTCATTGATTTTGAAGAGAAGGGTATCAGGACAGATAAAAGGAGTAGAACTCGTCCTATACGAAGATATAAGCCTGGGAAGCATGGTCGCTCCCACAAAAGCCATCCATGCAATACCTCCCCACAAGGAGGGCCAAGCATGTAGCCTCCTCCTCAAAGAGGAAATATCTAGCACATACTAAAATTAGGCACACTTCTTTACGTTTGTAATATGCGGAGGCTACTTTACTTTTTGGGAGGTGCTTTCATAGTACTGATACTTTTGGCAATTCTGCTTCCCTTCTTCTTTGAGGATAAGGTAAATGCCTTACTCAAGTCCCAAATCAATCGTTATCTCAACGCCCAGGTCAACTATACTCGGCTAAGCCTATCTCTTTTCAGGCATTTCCCTGCATTGACGGTGAGATTAGAAAATCTTAGTATAGTCAATAAAGAACCTTTTGCAGGGGATACCCTCCTTAGCTGCGAAGCGCTTGAGGTTGGGTTAGATGTGCTTAAGGCTATTAGCGGAAATATCGCTATCACTCGCTTCTACCTAATCAAGCCTCAGATTCTGGCACAGGTTCGCTCTGATGGAAGAGCAAGCTGGGATATCACCCTCCCAGACACTACCTCTAAAACAGAGGAAAAGCCTGATACGGGCACTACGGCTTTCAAGCTCTCTCTCCGCAGGTATGAGATTCAGGATGGATACATTACCTACTGGGATTCTTCCACGGGTATTTATACGCGTCTTACAGGCCTCACCCACAAGGGGAAAGGAGACTTCACCCAAGATGAAATGCTCTTAGAAACAGATACACGAATCGGGCAGTTATTTTTCACCTATGGTAATACCCCCTACCTAAAAGGCCAGAGCTTAGAAGCTGGTATAGATTTGGATATTTCGTTTCCTGCTTCACGCTATACTTTGAAGCGAGGCGAAATCCGACTGAATGCACTCCCTCTTAGCCTCACGGGCACAGTGAGCTTGCCTGACTCGCTCACTACATTACTTGATATGAAATTCAACGCTTCTAATGCCTCCCTCAAAGAACTTCTCTCTCTCATTCCTGCTGCCTTCAAGAAGGGATACGAGAGTCTCGCCACAGAGGGCACTCTTAGCTTGGAAGGATTCGTACAGGGAGAGATGCGGGATACACTTCTTCCACAATTTGGCTTGAACCTTAGGATAGAAAAAGGACAAATTCGGTACAAAGACCTTCCTAAGCCTATACAAAACTTAGAAGTTAGGCTTCAAGTGCAAAATTCTGCTTCTAACTTAGAGGGGCTTAGCATAAAATTAGATACATTTGCTTTACAGATAGGCAAAACCTCCTTGCAAGCTCGGTTTCAAAGTGAGGGGCTCTTTACGATGCGGTTACAAGCTGCTGCAAAAGGGGAAGGAGACCTATCTGATTTCACCAGCGCACTTCCTTTGGGTTATGAAGCTAGAGGTACCTTTGCTTTAGACCTGCGCGCCCAAGGGATATATGCAGAGAAAAAACTCCCTTCCGTAGAAGGCTTTTTGCGTTTGCGTGACGGCTACCTCAAAGCTGCAGACTTTCCTACGCCAGTAGAAAAAGTAGAAATAGACTTCAGCGCTACTGCCCCTGAGGGACTCCCTGAGAAGACCGTAGCAGAGCTCAAGCGCCTCTATGCGGTAGTAGCAGGTAGCCCCGTAGAGGTCTCTCTTCTTGTGCAAAACCTAGAAGCTCTCAACTATTCTTTCACTGCAAAGGGAGCGGCAGACTTAGATGCATGGACTCGGATATTCCCAATAGACAGCACAGAACTCAAGGGGAAAGTGAGTTTTGATTTGAAGTCTCAGGGCAATCGACAAGCCATAGAGAAACATGATTACACTCGCCTTCCTACCACAGGTACGATAAGCCTTCAAAACATTAGCTATAAAAGCAATTCCCTTCCTCAAGGGCTTACCATTCGGCAAGCGAATCTCGCCTTCTCCCCTGCTTATATCTCTCTTACTAGCTATCAGGGGACTCTTGGACGTTCAGATATAGGATTGGATGGCAGGTTGGAGAACTATCTAGAGTATGTGCTGAAAGATGAAAAAATCATTGGTACGCTATCTCTAAAAAGCAGACGCTTAGACCTGAATGAATGGATGTCCCAAGACACCACGCAGCAAAAACCTCAGACAGAGACAGACACGACTAGCAATTTAGAGGTTGTGGTATTGCCAGCAAACATAGACTTTACCTTCCAAGCAAGCATAGATGAACTCCTATACGAAAAAATGGTATTCCACAACGCAAAAGGTAAGATTATCCTAAGGGATCAAGCTCTTCGGCTGGAAGGCTTTGAGATGAAAGGCTTTGGTGGTACTTTCACCCTCTCAGGGAGCTACATAGCACCAGACAAAAACAACGCCCGATGGGAAATGAAGTTTGTAATGCGTCAGGTGAGAGTAGAAGAAGTCTCACCGCATTTTGCCACCATGCGTCGCATCGCACCGATTGTGAAGCAAACGACGGGACAGATGAACTTCTCTCTAAGTGCCAGTAGTAAGCTTAAGCCAGACTTTATGCCAGAGCTCTCCACACTCTCTGGCATGGGTAGCACAGAGCTTATCCAAGCTACTGTGCAAGGATCTACATCACTATCGGCTCTCTCTTCGGCAGCTAAGATGCCCCAACTAAGCACCCTTCGCATAGCTAATACCACGATTCGCTTCAAAATTCAAAATGGAGAGCTTCAAGTGGAGCCCTTCAGCTTCACCTCTGGAGAGTACAAGATGGAAGTGGGGGGTGTAACCCGCTTAGATCAGACTATTGCTTATGACTTAGGATTGGAGGTTCCGGCAGGATGGGCGCAAGGCTTCTTGCAGGCGGCAGGGCTCCCTATTCAAGGTCCTCAGCGAGTCAAGCTGATAGCAGAATTAGGAGGTACTTTAGCTCAGCCGAAAGTAATCCGGGTACGTCCTCAGACAGGGGATGGCGGAGTCAAAGAAGCCCTGACTAGCCGCATAGAAGAAGAAAAAGCCCGATTAGAGGCAGAGGCAAAGAGACGAAAGGATAGCATTGAAGCTGCATTGCGCCGCAAAGAAGACAGTGTAAAGCAAGCTTTGGAGCGTAAAAGACGAGAGGAAGAGGAAAGGCTGCGCAGAGAGGCAGAGGAGCGACGGCGTCAGGAAGAAGAGCGCCTTCGTCAAGAAGCCGAACGGCGCAGAAAGGAAGAAGAGGAAAGATTGAAGCAGCAGTTAGAAGAGGAGCGGAAAAAGAGAGAAGAGGAGCTCAAAAAGAAGTTGCCCTTCCCTCGGTAGGTAGTGGAGAGACGACTCATAAATGGAGCCTGCTTATTTTGTATTCCCCCGTCTATCTCTCTCTATGAGATACTGCAATAATCTATGGCTTTTATTCTGTACGCCTTGCACAGCCTCTTCTTCAAAGAGCGGATAGCCTCCTAGAAAAAGGCGAATATGAAGTATGTTCTGATGCTTTACGGTTCTATCCTATGCCAGCTTAACGCATCGGATACGCTGAGGTTAGTTGTACACTTGAAAGACTCAAGACTTTATGTGGAAATGATGAAAAAATAAGGTAGCCAAAGCCTGGTTCAAACTTGCTGACTCCCTTGCAATCCGGCTTCGTGATACCATACACTGGCTGAGGGTACTACTTCAGAAAGCTCTCTATCATCGTGCAAACTGTGCTTATGCTGAAGCCGAGCATATTATCCAGACTACCATAAACCTAATGGAAAGCTTAGATGCCCCTGATAGCCTTTTTTGTGCTACACTCTGGATAACCTGGGGATTGACTATGAATGAGCAGGCGAGACATGAAAAAGTTAAGCGCCTGCGTTAGCGAGCAAAATACATTAATAGAGTAGACGAGCCCGAGTATTCGCATGCCTTGATTAGTGTGGCTCGTCTACATGAAGAGAGCGGGCAATACATAGAAGCACTTCATCTCCACGGCTCTTAGCGCCCGCAGCGAAAATATTTGGGACTTAGCATTCAAATTACGCTGCTATACCTAATAGCCTTGCAAAGATGTACTTTCTTCAAGGAAGGTTTGCAGAAAAGGGCATACTCTTTTCCTCCCCTGAGGGTATCAAAGCACCTTGTAGAGACGAATCAAGATAACATCATCCACCCTCTCTGATAAAAATGGCGGGAGTTCACTAATCGTTATGCTTTCCTCTTATCACAGGAGGCATACGAGCATGTAGCCTCCATTCAGACAGAGCTTCAAAAGGCGGAACGAGCTATCCTTCTACAGCTACCGAATTTAGAGGGATATTTTTAGCAGACTGCTATGCGATATATCGCAAGTAGCCGAAGGCTATCTTTACGCCATCCTCGTCTCTCCTTTAATCCACCTATTGTAATAGGTGCTCCTAATTTCTATGCCTCCAACGATAGTCTTCCTGGTTCTTCTCGCAGGAGAGGACTTAGATTATTGAGGAGGGGGTATCTAATCTACCTGAGTCAAGAAGAGAAGCTGAAAGGGTAAGAAACATTTTAGGCATAAGATCAGGATTAGGAAGCTTGGTCACAGAAAAGCTCCGCTAAAGTCTCAGAGCTCCGCAAGGGCTTCACATAGCTATACTCGGTTTATCCCATTGAGGAGAGCAAGAATGCTTTACTAACTAGCAGGTTGCTCTTTATCCAAGTAGCTGCATAGGATAGTTTATTCCCACCACTGGGAGTAGAGGATGGTTCGGGTGAGATTCAAGGGGAAGGTCTCTATGTTCTACAACGAGATTTTTATAGGCAGGAGCACAGCGAAGTTATGAGCACACTCTGGGAGATAGACGATGAAGTAACCTAAGAATTAATGGAAAGCCTTTACCAAAACTGAGCAAAAAGCAAACAAAAGGAAAAGACAGAAGAAGTTCTTCATCATACTTATGGGTTTTTCGACAGAAATATCTCCATCCTTACTACTAGGGCATCTTCATCGTAATGCGATAACTTCGGAATAGCTCATAATATTGAAGAATCTCTGCAAGATAGGTGCGGTCTTGAGCATATTCTGGAAGAGAGCGAGTGAGCCAGGCCAAGCAAGCCATGTCGCTTTACAGTTCGCTAATTTCTTTCTCCACACATTCTAAGCTTTATGCCTTTCCTAAACGATGAAAACGAATTACTCCCATGATAGCTGATCAGTAGAAGACCTATTAGACTCAGGAGAGAGTAATGCTGGAAATCCGAGTCTTCTGCATACGAGAGAGTTATGCTTGAAGTTTTGAAATTTCTCTATCTGAACTTGTTATACGATTCTCTACTTTCTATCCATCAAGGTAGAGGGCGCAGGCTGACTGGTGGGCTCTTGCGCTCAAGCCCCACCCTATCAGGAAGAATACTACCCACCGCATCTGAATAAAGATGAAGTTTTACCTTTGGGACTATGAGCCAATGGGTTTTTGTCCTGATTTTTTCTATCGTGTCGGCACAGCCGCTTTTAGAGAGAGCAGATAGTCTTCTGAGGCAGGGGCGGTATGCGGCGGCGCTTGAGCTGTACGACTCGCTTTTACGGACGCAGGCTATGGCAGATACGCTGCGCCTGCGGGTGTATCTCCGAGGGGCTGAGGCATGGTATGGAGTGAATAAGCCTAAAGAAGCTCTCTCATGGATAGCGCTGGCGGAGACGCTGGCGCTGCGGCTGCGAGACACCCTCCGCTATGCCGAACTTTTGGGCTGGAAAGGGGCTTATCATTTTAAGGGCCGGGCATATGCGGAGGCGGAGGCGGCCTTTCAGCGGGCTATTGGGCTAGTGGAAGGGGTA
>JANXCJ010000083.1 GCA_025060275.1 Bacteroidia bacterium
TCTTAGGAAGCCTGAACCCTTATAGAAGCTGCTATGATGTAGTGCATTACCAGTTAGAACTTACCCTCAGACCTTCCAGTAAAACCCTCCAGGGAGAGGTAACCTGCAGATTTCTATGGAAGGGCGGGGCCGACAAGATTCAAATAGACTTAGATGAGGGGCTCTCTGTGCGAAGAATTGAGATAGATGGACAAGCCGCCTTTTTCCAGCGAATAAAGGGTACAAGGGCAATCTGGGTAACTCTGCCCGCTGAAGCCACCTCTTGGAAGGAAGGCACGCTTCACAGCTGGAAGGTAAAATACAAAGGAAAACCCCAAATTGCTCCGCGTCCGCCCTGGGATGGAGGACTAATATGGACTAAAACCCCCATGGGCACCCCTTGGATCGGAGTAGCTTGCCAAGGGAAAGGCGCAAGTATCTGGTGGCCTCTCAAAGACCACCTCTCAGATGAGCCTGACAGCGCCACTCTCACCTTCTGCGTTCCCGCACCCCTGCATGTGATTGCAAATGGGGAATATTCAGGATGGAAAGCTGTGAACAATGGTACTTGTTTTACATACCGCGTAACTTATCCCATCAACACATATAACATCACTTTCTATGCTGCCCCGGGGTACATCACCGTTACGGATACCTTTCACTCCTCCAGCGGGAAAGCTATTCCAATGCGATTTTCCCTTCTTGCAATGCACTCAGAAAAAGCTTCCTACATGGCTGAGCACTCCCGAAAAGTTCTACGAGCATATGAGCATTACTTTGGTCCTTTTCCACCCCAAAGGGATGGCTTCGGGCTGGTAGAATCGCCCTACTACGGAATGGAACATCAAAGTGCTATTGCTTATGGAAATCAGTTCAAGACCGACGAGAAATGGGGGTTTGATTACATAATCCTACATGAGACAGGTCACGAGTGGTGGGGTAATCATGTAACAGCCCGCGATAATGGAGACCTCTGGATTCAGGAAGGCTTTTGTACTTACGCAGAGGCCCTATACATAGAGTACTACTATGGATATAAAGCTGCTATAGAATATCTTCTGAACCAACGAGAGTACATTCAGAACCGCCTTACAATCCAAGCTCCCTACGGCGTGAATGCAGACCAAGCCTACAACACCGATATTTACTATAAGATGGCTTGGGTACTCCATACTCTGCGCAGCCGAGTGAATAATGACTCGCTGTGGTTCGCCTGTCTGAGAGCCATTCAAGACAGCTTCTCCTTTCGGACAATCAGCCGAGCCGAACTAGTAGCCTTTATGAGCCGACGACTCGGAGAGGACCTTACGCCATTCTTCAAGGCTTACTTAGACCACCTAAGACCACCAGTACTGTCCTACAAGGTGATTCAAGAAGAGGGAAAGCCCATACTCATGGCAAAATGGATCTCCGCCGAAAAGGATTTCAAGGGTCCCGTAGAGTTTATCTCTGGGGAGAAAAAGCTAAGACTCAACCTATCCCAGGAGGTTCAACGCTTCACGCTCCCACCAGACATGCCAAACCCCATACCTAATCGCAATCGCTTCCTTATGCTCATCACTGAGCAGATATGAGTGAGGTATGGACGCGCATGGCTATTACCCCAGAGAAGGTAGAAAACCTTGATAAATGGACAGAGGGCGCACTCAAGCGGGGTGCTACAGCATTAGTCCTGAGGTTTGCTTCCCCTCCTCCTCTTTCAGAGTTATGGGAATGGGCAAAAAGATGGGAAGGCATTCCCTGGATTGTGCATGCCCGATGGACTAAGCTCCCGATAGGGTGGGGAATGCATTTTCCTGCCCCACCCCTTCTCCCTCCTCCACGCCCAGACCCAGGCTACTTATACGGACAATCTTGCCATACAGAAGAAGAAGTGGATTTGGCTATTCCTTGGGCTTCCTATATGTGGATAGGTCCTATCTTTTCCACACCCTCCCATTCAGGACAGACCCAACTATTTTCTCTGGATAGGCTTCATAGGCTTTGTAGAAAGTATCCCTCCTTCCCTCTCGTAGCTATTGGGGGAATAGAGAATGAAGAGAGAATACACCAAGTAAAAACAGCAGGTGCCGTAGGATTTGCAGCGATCCGCTATTTCCTTTAGTTTCTACCAGCTACCCATAAGCCCTAACGAAGGAAGTATGGGTAGTTGATTATACCGACGCGCCGTAATGCGGTCTACATAGAAGAGATTAGGACGATTGTATGCATTCAAGAGGGTGAAGTTGACTTCCAGTAAGAAGGCAGCTCCTAACCGCCAGCGGCGCTTGAGAGTAAGGTCTAAACGATGATAAGCAGGAAGGCGCGCTGCGTTGTAGTCAGGACTAAGTAGTATAGTAAGCTGCCCCTGCTGCACCACATAGGGCGATTGAGAGCCTTGAAGAAGAAGGAGCTTCTCAAAGAAGCCCAGCGTCTGCGTAAAAGGCAGACCCGTACCCAAGGTCCATCGCACAGAGATTTCCCATACGCTCTCTCGGGCACTGGGCGTACTGATCCACCCCCCCCAGCGATAAGTGCCCAAAAAATTAGCCGTATGTCGCCTATCCCATAGAGGAAAATACGAGATGCGAAAATCAGAACGCCAGTTGTACTGGTAGCTATAAGTTCCGTACAGATTCCACCACCTACCTTGATAGCGGAATGTAAGGTCCGCTCCATAAGCATATCCTACTTCGGTGAGGAAAGCTGGGTCTTCTGGGAAAAGCCGCTCCCTGTTTATTATTGTGAGCTGGGTGAATCTCTTATACCAGCCTTCCAGACTGAGAAGGACAGCTCCCCATTGATATTCTCCTCCTGCTATGAGATGATAAGCTTCTTGAAGCGGATGCTGACGCTGCTTATTTGCTGGCAGTTCTGGAGCAGTGAGAAACCCCTGGAAAAGGTTCACTACATCCCTATCAGAGACAGCTGCCACCCAGTTCTGCGTGTATCTGCCACCAGCTAACTGAATACTCCAGCGATCGCCTGTATATTTTGCCCGCACACGAGGCTCAATAGATAAATACCCATAGGTATTATAGAAGTGTAATCGCAAGCTCGGCTCTAACACAGCCCGAGTGACAAAGCGCAATTCACCCCGTTCATCCCAGGTCTCCTGGCGGAAAACTTTCTGATAACGCACATAAGAAGCAAATTCTGTATTGCTTTGACGCTGCTGGGTGATAAACCCTAACGCATTCGTAAAGAGAAAGTCCGTACTAAATCCCCTTACATCCACTGCATAAGCCAGTTCGTTCGCTCCTAAAAGGTAATGAAAGGTAAAGCCGCCATTGAACCCTCCTATTTCACTATATCGCGGCCTAAACTCATTAATAGCTTCAAAAACATTGCTGAATCGGCTATAAGCTAAATTTCCAAGGACTCGTACTCGCGTCCCACTAGGCATATTGGAGAAAGTAGTGCCTATCCCCCACTGTGTCCAGGTATTGGAGCCATTTACTCCTAAATCCGTCTTATCGGTTTGCCTGAATCCAAACACTTGCAGTTGATCTGGTCCCTTTCCCAAAGTAACCTTTCCATAAATATCCTGAAACTGAAACGGCAGAGAGTCCCTGATATAAGGATACAAGCGCGGCACAGCCTGCTGAATGTAGCCTTGCCGAGCAGATACAAGCCATGAGCCATTACGCAAGGGGTACAAGGGTCCCTCCAATAGTCCACCTGCCACGAAAGGCGTGGCATATACACGCCCTCCTATACGCTCAAAGCTCCCAGTTCGGGTTCTTATGTCCATCACAGAAGAGATTCGTCCACCATACTCTGCCCCAAAGCCCGCAGAGTATAGATTGACTTGCCGGAGAATATCAGTTTCAAATACACTAAAGAGAGAGAGTGTATGAAAAGGGCTGTAAATAATAGCACCGTCTAATAGCGTGAGGTTTTGAATAGGCGTACCGCCCCGAATATAGAGCTGCCCTCCTTGATCTCCAGTGAAAACCACCCCTGGCAAGACTTGTAGATACTGCGCCACATCAGGCACACCGAAGCTGGGAAGCTGTAAAATTTGCCGAGGGGCAATAGGTGTAACTGCCACAGTAACCTTAGTAGGGTCTATGCGAGCAGGCGCTATACTTTCTATGATTTCCACAGCCTCCAGCTCTATGGCACGCTGCACAGCTTGAAGCTTCAAGGTAATAATAGGCTTACGAGGCTGAAGGCTTACCTCCTGCCAAATAGTGTCTATGCCTACACCCGTAATGCGTAGCCTGTAAGTACCAAAGGGAACTCCCGTAAGAGAGAAAAGACCATCGGCATTTGTAATCGTACCTTTTTGAAGAGGAAAGAGTACCACCTGTGCTCCAACAACTGCTTCTCCTTCACTATCTATTACAGAACCTCTGATAATACCCTGAGCCCAGACTAGCCCTGAGAAAGAAAAAAAGCCGCCTGTAACTACTACCCGTAGCAACAGCCTATAAGTTAGCATGCCAGCCTAAGCCCCCAAAGGTAAATCGGAAGGAAGAGAAAAGCTCCTATTGAGCTATAGGGGCTCGCCTTACTTGCTTACGGCGACCTATAGCAGCCTCTATATCCTGCATACGCCCTTTCGGAATAGCTTCTATAAGCTTTTGAGTATAGGAATGTCTCGGGTTGCGGTAAATATCCTCAGAGTAGCCACTCTCCACCACCCGTCCCTGATGCATCACTAAAAGCCGATCGCTCATAAATTTCACTACACTCAGATCATGCGAGATAAATATGTAAGAGAGCCCGTACTGCTCCTGAAGGTCCAAAAGCAGATTCAGAACTTGAGCCTGTACAGACACATCTAAGGCCGAAACGCTTTCATCACAGATGATGAACTTGGGCTGGACAGCTAACGCCCGAGCGATAGCTATGCGCTGACGCTGCCCACCAGAAAATTCATGAGGATAGCGGTAAAAATGGTCCGCTTCCATGCCCACTTTCTCCAAAAGGGCTATTGCTTGTTCTTTTGCCTCCTTTGAATTGGCAACAATCTTGTGAAAGAGCAAAGGCTCCACAATCGCCGCACCTACTGTGAGCCGAGGATTGAGGGAGCTATATGGGTCCTGAAAGATGATCTGCATATTACGCCGCAGACGACGCAGAGCCTCCGCACTTAAGCGGGTCACCTCTTGCCCCATGAAAACTACTCTGCCCCCCGTAGGCTCTATCAAACGAAGAATAGCCCTGCCTGTAGTAGTTTTTCCAGAACCTGACTCTCCTACTAACCCTACTGTCTCCCCCGGAAATACATTAAAGCTTACCCCATCTACCGCTTTCACATAATCCACTACCCTTCCAAAGATACCCTTCGTTACCGGGAAATACACTTGAAGATTCTCCACCTCTAAAATGGGCTTTTGGGCGGAAAGATTTCTCTGGCGTGCTCTATAGACTTCTTCAGAGACGGTCTCTGCCCTGAGGGCATCTTCCACAGTGAGCTTCTCGGGGGCTTTGAGGAAATCTGCAAGAGTAGGAAGCCGATGAAGGCGCCTATCCAGAGGCGGACGACAAGCAATCAAACCCCGAGTATAAGGCTCTCGAGGCTGACTGAAAATATCTACTACACTACCTTGCTCCACCACCCTACCTTTGTACATTACTAAGACATGATCGCATATCTCCCCTATCACCCCTAAATCATGGGAGATAAAGATCATACTCATGCCCCTCTTTGCCTGAATCTCTTGCAGCAGCTCCAAAATAGCCTTTTGAACCGTTACATCTAAGGCAGTGGTAGGCTCATCCGCAATAAGAAGAACAGGCTCACAGCTAATCGCCATGGCTATCATTACCCTTTGCTTCTGCCCCCCGGAGAGCTGATGCGGATAGGCAGAAAAAATACGGGAAGGATCAGGCAATTTCACCTCCTCAAATAGAGCCAGGGCTCGCTCCTTTGCTTCTTTCGCAGAGACACGCTGGTGCAGCCGAATTGCTTCCACGACCTGATCCCCACAGGTAAAAACTGGATTGAGAGAGGTCATAGGCTCTTGGAATATCATAGCGATCTCATTACCCCGCAATTGACGCATTTCCTTTTCAGAGAGACTCAAGAGATTAACCTCCCCTTTAGAAGGCGAGTCAAATTTTATCTCCCCTCCTGCAATATGCCCTGGTGGAGTGGGAATAAGCCGCATTATAGCTAAAGAGGTTACGCTCTTACCAGAGCCTGACTCTCCTACAATTCCTAATGTCTGTCCTTTTTGCAGGGAGAAGCTCACCTCCTCCACCGCTTTCACATAACCCCCACGGGTCAAAAAGCCCACCGAAAGGTTACGAACCTCCAATAGCATATCCAAAGATAATAAGGCGAGCCGGAGAAATTTTGCGCTTACCTGAGTTGATCCTTCTCAGCGAGGGAGAGAATATCCTCAGGCAAGAGATGTCCTAAACGGGTCTTTTTAGTTTGTAGATAACGCAAGTTATAAGGGTTCGGTGAAGCAATCAAAGAGATGGTTTCCACGATCTCTAAGTCATATCCCGCTAAGCCTGCACGCTTCTTAGGATTATTTGTAAGAAGGCGCATTTTACGCACACCTAAATCCCTGAGGATTTGGGCACCTGTCCCATAATCCCGTTCATCTGCCTTATATCCTAAAGCTATATTGGCTTCTACTGTATCCATTCCCATCTCCTGTAGCCTATAGGCATGCATTTTAGGGAGTAATCCGATCCCCCGCCCTTCTTGACTTATGTACACCAAGACTCCTTTACCCTCTTCCTCTATACGCTGAAGGGCTAAGGCGAGCTGATTCCCACAATCACATCGGAGAGAGCCCAACACATCCCCCGTAAAACAAGAGGAGTGCATACGCACCAGTACGGGCTCCTCAGGCTGCCAGCTACCCTTCACTAAGGCAATATGGGGCTCACCCGTAAATTTATGACGATAAGCATGAAGCTTGAAGTGCCCATAACGCGTGGGCATATCTACTATTACCTCCTTCACGATAGTAGTCTCATAACGAAGCCGATATGCAATGAGGTCCTTAATAGTTATGAGGGGAAAATCCCACTGATTAGCTAGCTGTCGGAGGCGAGGAAGTCGAGCCATAGTCCCATCTTCTTCCATGATTTCTACAATCACTGCCACAGGCTCTAAACCCGCAAGCCGCATCAGGTCCACAGCAGCCTCCGTATGCCCAGCTCGCCTAAGCACTCCTTCCGAACGAGCAATAAGGGGAAAAATATGCCCAGGACGGGCAAAGTCCTCAGGTTTTGCCTCCGGGTCGGCCAAAGCTCTAATTGTACGAGCCCGATCATAAGCAGAGATTCCTGTTACTTTTCCTTCACCAATATAATCCACCGAGACAGTGAAAGCCGTTTGGTGAGGTGCTGTATTTTCTGATACCATGAGGGGAAGGTGGAGTGCTCTGGCTCGCTCAGCTGTAAGAGGAACGCAGATGAGCCCGCGGGCTTCCCGAGCCATGAAATTCACAGCTTCTGGCGTAATGAATTGGGCTGCCATCACTAGGTCCCCCTCATTCTCCCGGTCTTCATCATCCACTACTATCACCATTCTCCCCCCTCGCAAGGCTTCAAGAGCCGCTTCAATTGAGTCCACCCAAATTGCTACCCCCTCTGCGTTACTCATGCACCTCAGTTAACAAAAACTCCACTTTACTATTTAGCCGCTCAAATACCTCCTCCACAGTACCCACTCCAGAAACCCTATGAAGTTTTCCTTCTTTTTCATAATAGGCGACCAAGGGAGCTGTCTTCTCTTGATACTCCCGCAAACGAACCCCTAAAGTCTCAGGCGTGTCATCTGTTCTCCCCTCTATTTTTGCCCGTCCTATCATTCTCTCAATCAGAGTCTCTTCAGGTACTTCTAATAGAAAAGCCCCTCCTATTTCCCCTCCTATCTGCCTTAGCAGTTCTTTGAGTGCCTCGGCTTGCCCCACTGTCCTTGGGAAACCGTCCAGCAGATAATCTCGCCCTGCATCAAGGTAACTAGCCACCACTTGCACAATGATCTCATCTGGCACTAAGCGCCCTCCCTCTACTATTTTTTGTATTTGCTGCCCTAAAGGAGTGCCTCTCCGAATCTCTTCTCGCAGCAAGTCTCCTGTGGCTATGTAGCTCCACCCATATTTCTCTACGAGCTTTCGCGCTTGGGTGCCCTTCCCTGCACCAGGGGGACCTATAAGTAAAAAAACACGCATAAAGCAAAAAT
>JANXCJ010000084.1 GCA_025060275.1 Bacteroidia bacterium
GTTTTCGGGCATCTTCTATTTTTGGGGTAGATTTGCCAAGCCCTATCAATTGCATGCTCCTCTGAAGGATAGACTTCTCTCCCTCATGGGTTTGAATATAGGTTTCTAAGGCTTGTGCAAAGCCTTGTAGAGTGGAGAGGGAAACTACTTCTTCCCAGCTGCGGCGCTCTTGAGAGTCTTTGGCTAAGGCGGGGAAAACACTGCTGAGAAGACTCCTAATAACTCCTGCGGCTATATCACTGGTATCGGGAAGGAGCCGGTCGGTCAAGAGCTCCAGTCCCTTTTGAACTAAGATGGCTGATAGGGTTTCAATCGTAAATATATGATATGTGCTATTAGCCTTGGGTTCTATGGGGTTCTGGTGATAGGAGTAGTCCAGAATGCAGACGACTGTAAAATCAGCTAGGGGAAAGGTTATCTGCTTAGTCGGTGAGCCGATCAGGCGGAACTGCTCTCATACTCTTCCGCTGCCCTTGCATATTCAAGAAACCCGCATATCTGCCATAGGAGAAGTTCAAAGGGGCTTATGTTCTAAAAAAGAGAGTATGAGGTACGTGCAACTCCTGCACTGCTTACTATGAAAACTGAAAATGTATTGATTGTTCTCTTTAGAAGTAAGGGGTATAGCATGGCAGAAATTGGGTTAATTTTATACGATTTATCATGTATATGTCTTCTTTATAACCTGTCCTCCAAAGAATCCGCTATAAAGCATCCAATTCTCCCCAGCATTTCCATCGGTCGCGCTCCATGTTCAGCTTCCCCACCCCGAACCGAAGGGTCAGAAAATGTTCGCATTTACACTCTCAGCACTATTGTAGTATCTATTCCGAGCTCATCTATCACCTTCACGGCAATCTGGGGTGTAGTTTTTTTCAGCCGGCACTGCTCGCAGGATAAGGGAGCGGTCTTCATGCATGCAGTAGGCGTGATAGTGTTGCTCACTGAGGCTATGGGGCTTTTTCTATATCGCAGAGTAGGTTTAGGCATTCTACTTTTGGGAGGGGTAAGGGCGTGTCAGATAGGGAGAGGGGGCAGCGGTTGCCGTGTTCGTCGTATTTGCCCTCCCAGATGAGCTCGGTACGCCGAGTAATCAACTTAGTCATAGAAGCAAAGATAGGCTTTGGCTTCTTCTAAGGGCTGGGGTCAGGGAATTTAGACAGTTTGAGGAGCAGCTACGGCTATCAGCGAAGAGCCATACTACATGCGCAACAAGGGTCTAACTGCCAGTAGAGATGAGTTAAGGCGGTGTTGATTGTGCATATTCTCTGAGCCCTTGATACTTTGATTTATCTACTGGTATTCCATGCATTAATCCTACAGCCTAAGCGCTTAAGCCTTATTAGAAGCTCTGCTCATAAGGCGACTTTATTCTACTTTAAGCCAAGCTCGTCGTCCTATAGGAACGAATCCATGCTTTTTAGAGAACAAACCGAACTGAATTTGATAATAGCCGCGATGTTCTGCTTTGAAAGGATATAGGACGATGCCCTGTCTGTAATAGCTCGGCAAGTCCCGCTCAAAGTAGGAGACCACATAATAATCAGTTATCTGTATCTTTTGATCATTCTGGTCATACAGTTCGTAGGAGAAGCCTACGAAGAATGAATCCGTAGGAATACTGGGCAGGTAGGGAGCATATGTTTGGCGCACATCTATTTCTACTACAGGGTAAGTCATAGGAATAGCTCGGGCATACCGTACCCGATATAAAGATTGTGCGGGCTCAATGGCTATTTTTCCTGCTTCTACGGCGGCATATACGCTGCTGTCCTGAGGATGAGTAAGAAGGTGGTAAGGTCCATCGGGCATTCGGTAGTATTGCGGATTGAGCCGGGTAAATCTTCCTAAATCCATAGGCAGCCATGGGGGAAGGAAAAGATATTTATGCTGAGTGACTTTAGTTAGGCTATCTACCTGCTGATAGGGCGAGCTATATTCTATATGAACGGCTGAGTCTGGATGAGTCATGCAAGAGTATAATAGAGAGTTAGTCATCCTTTTGGAGAAAAGCCACTCAAAGTAAGGATTCATAGCTTCTTTGCCTACAATCGCTTTGCGAATGCCTTCTCGCTGGCAACTTTCTACTAAGCGCCTTGTATAGCCCAGGCTCATCTCAAACATATACCTCCCATCTTGAACCCTACGCATGCTAGAGAAAATCACAATTAGAGCTAGGGCAAAGATGATTGATAGGCGGCTATCCAGAGTACAATCCCCAATCCTATCGCAGAGAGAGAGGTAAAGTTATCCACTATGGAGTAAAAGCTATCATAGCATAAAAAGTAGGGGGCAACAGGTAGAAGGGCAAGATAGGGATAGTTTCTTCTTAGGAGGTAGTACGATAATATAAAGAAAGTAAGTCCGGGCATAAAATGCCCGACAGAATAGAGTACCATCAGTGCGGAGAGAGAGGTAGCCCAAGCCATTTGCCCAGAGCGGGAAATAGAAAAATAAGCCATCCCCCGTACCTATAGTGAAGAATGAAGTGGTCTCCATGAGCGGTTAGGAAGAAGAATAAATAGGAGGGGTCATCAAATATGACTTTTTCCTTATAGTACAGAATAGACTCTATGAAGGCAAATGAAAAGAAAGCCGCCCCAAGGAGGAGTACCTTCGTACTGTCTCCCATCCTGCAAATGTATCGTCTGAGAGATTATGAGAAGAGGGCATGTGGCGACTAAGATGGGTTACCATAGTGCCAATTATACGCTTTGTACGCTAATCGTTATGTGATGCGTCTGAGAAGAACTCTTTTATTTGACCATGGATGCTACGATACTTTGCCCAAGATAGCTTACCAGACAACTGCCAGGGGCGTTACATGGAAGCGTATTACTGTCAGGGAAGGAGAGGCTTCTATGAGTAGGGCATTGACTAACCGTTCGCCTATGGTAGAGAGGTGGATTTCGCCGCCTATCTCTCCATCCAGTAGCTGAAGGTAAAGGTTCTCTTAGGCTTTATTGAACTATTCTTGCTTATAGCAACCATAAAACCCTTGTATTGATGATCAGGTGAGAGTCGTCCGAGGAAGGAGTCAAGCTCCCATAGCCCTGTAAAAATGTTTGCAGAGCGGGGTATAGAACCTCAAAGCTGTTTTCTCTAGAAAGGCCAACTTATACTACGGCGGCGCAGGCTCTCTTCCCGCAGTGCGGTAGTGATAGGGAACCCTGCCTTTGACCGGGTAGCTCAGCCTGACACTTCTGCGCGCACGAGACAGCTATTTGGTATTAATGTAGCTCCCCTACCCGGCGCAGAACAAGAAGCCAAAGAAATCGCCAGTATCTTAGGAGTATCTCCTATTTTAGGAGACTCGGCTACAGAAGAAAAGGTCAAATCGCTTATCAGTCCTAAGGTCCTGCATATCGCTACGCATGGCTACTTCATGGAAGGCGAAGGACCGGCTTATTTGCGTTCAGGGCTGCTGCTAGCGGGGGCCGCTGTCTGGAATGAATTCTATCCACCGCCTGGCGTAGAGGATGGGCGGCTCACCGCGCGAGAAGTCTCAGCGATGAACCTTTGGGGTACGCAGCTGGTGGTCCTTTCGGCATATGAGACGGGACTAGGCGATATTACAGGGGAAGGACTCTATGGTCTTCAGCGTGCTTTCTTAGAAGCAGGAGCCCTGGCGGTTATAGCTACCCTCTGGCCTATAGACGACACTGCCACTAAAGAACTTATGACCCGTTTCTACCAAAACTGGCTCAAAGCAGGCGAAAAAGCCGAAATAGAAACGGTTTTTGCGGAGAAGCTGAAAGATTTTCGGCGACGATACCGAGAACCTTACTATTGGGGGGCATTCGTGCTAATGCGATAAAAACAACCTCAAGCCAGCGCTGCCTCTGATTAGGATAGGTAGGTACCCTTTGCTCTAAGGCATTCGTGCTTGTATCTTCTAAGCCGTTTTATTCGGCCCTCTGGAGCAGGTCCCCTTTGCTCTGAGGCATTCATACTTACTTATACTAAAGAAGGGTTAGATTAGTTGGGATGAGCCGCGGGGTAATCGTAACAGGTATTCATACCGGCATAGGTAAAACGCAAGTAGCAGCGGCTATTGCGGCGGGATTAGGGTGGGCTTATTGGAAACCCATACAAACGGGAGAGCCTGCCGATAGAGACAGGATAAGCCAGTGGGGCATTCCTACCTATCCTGAGCGGTATAGGTTAGCGCTGCCGGCGGCGCCTTTGGTGGCAGCGCAAGCCGAAGGAATAGAAATAGACTGGGAATACCTTCGGCAGCCGCCCCCAGCCGAGCCCCTCGTCATAGAAGGAGCAGGAGGGCTTTTTGTGCCTATTACTTCTACGCATTTTCTTATAGACCTCTTTGCGGAGTGGAAGCTCCCCCTTCTCTTAGTAGTGCAACCTTATCTGGGGGCTATGAATCATACTTGGCTTTCGCTGCAAGCGATTCTACTACGGGGTTTGCCTTTCATAGGCATAGTGCTTAATGGCGCCCCCGAAGAAGTGAGCAAAGACTATTTCCGCCGGCACTTGCCTGTGATAGGCGAGCTGCCCTGGATGCCGAATGCCGACCCACATACCCTCCTTCGGTATGGTAGCCTCCAGAAACTCTTTTGTTTATTTTGAAATGAAATTTTTTGTACCTTTGTCCCCAAGGAGGTGCCTATGCGTAGTACTGAGAACGAAACCGAATTCGTACCCTATGGGAGCTTAGCGTTTTTCGGGGTACTGATTCTGCTGGGGATATTGATATGGCTGGGAAGCTATTTTCTAATGCTCAAAAGGGGGTAGGCTATGGACCGCGCAGAAAAAATCGTAGTAGGGCTGAGCTCGGGGCTGCTCGGCCTGTTTTTCTTGGCGCTGCTGGCAGCAGCTCGGCTCAAAGCCATAGATGTACCGCCCTGCTTGCCTCCCGAAGTGCGTCCTTTTCAGACCGGTAGAATAGATACACTGCCTGATGGCACCCGCCAAATCTTCTACGTAGCGCGTATGTGGCGGTTTGAGCCTGAGGTAGTAGAAGTCCCCGCAGGCAAACCGGTAGATATTTTCCTTAGCGCAGCGGATGTAACTCATGGCCTGTATGTAAGCTGGACAAATACCAATCTCATGGCTATCCCCGGCGCAGTGAATGCCTACCGCTTCCAGCTTCCCCAACCCGGTGTCTATCCCATTATTTGCCACGAGTATTGTGGCGCAGCTCATCAAAACATGGTCGCCTATCTAATCGCAAAATAGATAGTCCTATGGACACGATAGCAGTCAAACGAGAAGAATTTCAAGTGGCGCCGCTTTCTCGGGCGCTCATGATAGTGGAAATCGTCCTGCCCATAGTGCTTCTGGTGCTGGGGATTTACCACGGCTTCATGCAGGCCCTCTATCGGGCAGGCGTTATCCAGAGTAGCAGCTTCTTAGGGATAGGGTATTACCAAGGGCTTACACTCCATGGAGTAATCAACGCCGTGGTCCTTACCACCTTCTTCGGGGTGGCCTTTGGCAATGCCGTGATGCAATACTATCTCCGCCAGCCGCTTATTCCAGGCTTTCATGTAGCCTCTACGGGGCTCATGGTGATGGGAACCCTAATCGCAGCTGTACCTATGCTTTTAGGGTTAGCGGATGTGCTTTATACCTTTTATCCCCCCCTTCGGGCTCATCCTGCCTTCTATATCGGCGCAGCTCTGTTAGTAGTGGGGTCATGGATAGCTTTAGCCGGATGGCTTCCCCTCTTGCGCCGCTGGCAAAAAGAAAATCCCACCCAGCCTTTGCCCTTGGCGGTATTGGGCATGCTCACCGCCTTCCTCATATGGTTTCTGTGTACCATTCCCCTGGCTATTGAAGTGCTCTTCATGCTGATTCCGTGGTCGCTGGGCTGGGTAGAAGCTATCAACATCCCTTTAGCTCGTACCTTGTTCTGGTTTTTCGGACACCCGCTGGTATATTTCTGGCTACTCCCCGCCTACGTCTTCTATTATACCTGGTTCATCAAAGAAGCAGGTGGCAAGCTCTATTCGCCCTATGCCGCCCGATTAGTATTCCTTCTCTTCTTAGTGCTGAGCATTCCAGTGGGCCTGCACCACCAATACACCGAACCTGGATTTGACCGCTTCTGGAAAGGGGTGCATGCTCTCCTTACGTTTGGAGTAGCCATACCCAGCTTCATGACGGCATTCACTATAGCTGCTTCCTTGGAATATGCTGGGGTAAAGCGAGGCGCCAAAGGTCTCTTTGACTGGATGGCGTATTTGCCCTGGATGGATGCAAACCGCCCACTTTTCGCCTACGGAATTGCAGGCTTGCTCATATTCGTCTTCGGAGGGCTCACCGGAATCGTAAATGCTTCCTACAATCTCAACCAGACCATTCACAATACAGGCTTCATCTCAGGCCATTTCCATATGACGGTGGGCGGACCTGTATTTTTAGCCATCTTAGGATTATCCTTAGAGCTTTTTTCCCAACTGACAGGCAAGCCTATTCGCCTACGAGGGATAAACGTGGCAGTCCCCTATCTGTGGATGTTGGGACTTTTCATCTTCTCCCCTGCCATGATGTATGGGGGGCTTTTGGGACAGCCTCGCCGAACTAATATGGGACTCTCATACTTAGACCCTGACTCGCCTCACTTCCGAGCAGATTGGATACCGACTTCTTACTTGACAGGCATAGGAGCCGCAGTGATGACAGTGGCATTTATCCTTTACATAGCGGTTTGGATTGCTACGTTGAGTGCTCCTGCTACGAAACCCGCAGGTCAGCTTGTGTTGCATGCGCCAGAAAATCTCCATCCAGAGATTTCCACCCAATCTATACTGGCGCGTTTGCGTCCTTGGTTGGTAGTTGCGTTTGTACTGATTCTGATTTCGTACTGGGTACCCCTTCGCCAAGCCCTCCAAACCCCTCAAAATGCCGTACCCTATACGCCCGATAATCCTGTACCGGTAGTCCAGGCCCGAAAATGAAACCTTATCTGCTGTGGGGAAGCGGAATGGGTGCCGCCTTGCTGATAGGGGCGCTGTGGTGGGGATATGACTACTGGGCGGTACCCTCTCCCCTCTCCGATAAAAAAGTATGGCAAGAACTCCAAGCCTATCCTATCTATACGCCTGATTACCAGCCTGCCCCTATTGCTTCCTTGGAGGGCAAAGTTGTTCTGTTGGACTTTGTTTATACCCGTTGTGCTTCGGTATGCCCGCGCCTTCAAAGTCGCCTGCGGCAAACCCTGCAAGCTCTTCCCTCCTCAGAAAAACTCGTAGCAATCTCTATCTCTTTAGACCCCGAGAGAGACACCCCAGAACAAGTCCAAGCCCACCTTACAAGCTATAGCGTGCCAGGACATACTTGGTACTTTTGGCGGCCTCAGACGCAGCGGTGGGCTATCCAAGCCGCAGAACAAATCTTCGGGCTCACCGCAGCTCCCCTCTCCTCCGACGAAATCCTTCATAGCGATGCTATCCTTCTGATTGATTGTAGCGGGCGCATACGGGGAGTTTATCGCTCCGAAGATGAAAGACTCCTTTCTCACACTCGCAAACTCCTTCGCCTATGCGATACACCATCCTAATCCTGGCCCTATTATGGGCCCAGCAAGAAGAAGGAAAACAACTTTTTCAGCAGCGCTGTGCTGCTTGTCATAAGTTAGAGACTAAGCTAATCGGTCCGCCTTTAGCCGGAATAGGTAAGCGACGAACCGAAGAATGGTTTGTACGCTTCGTGAGCAACTCTCAAGCCATGATTCAAGCGGGCGATGCTCAGGCCACAGCGATTTACAAAGAATATAATCAACAGGTAATGCCTCCCTTTACGGACTTATCCCCCCAGCAGCTGAAAGCATTATGGGCCTATTTGAATAGCGTGAGTGTGCCGGAAGCCCCCGCCCCTGCAGCCGCTTCCCCTAATCCAGCCCCCAAAGGGTTCTACCCTGGCGAAACGCGCCGATTGCCTCCAGAAGAGCGAGGGGAACTTCGTCTGGCTTTCTGGCTATTGACGGGCTTAGCGGTTTTTGTGGCTTTGCTTATCGCTCAGGTTATCTGGTTGGTCAGCGAGAAGAAGGCTTCTTCTGAGGGATAAGGGGGAGGGGGGGGGGGGGGGGGGGGGGGGGGGCGCGCGCGCGGGGGCCCGGGCCCGCGCG
>JANXCJ010000085.1 GCA_025060275.1 Bacteroidia bacterium
CAGCATTATTTAGATAAAAATACACGCTATCCCAGCTATCTGGATCATAACCTCTCACTGTGAATCTAAGAACACTTCCAGCTGTGATACACGTTTCTGCGGGTGCTTCTATAATAGGGGGGCGGTTCTGACATGGAGCGACAAAGATAGCCATGTCTCGTATCACATATCCTATTCGTCTGCCTTGACGATACTCCTCTATGAGGATAGAGATGTTATACACCCCTATCTGCTGGGGTGTATCCCATGTTATTAGACCCGTCTGAGGGTCTATGCTGAAGATACCCCCAAATGCACTCGGGAAGCGATAATTAGCCACAGGAATAGGATTCTGCATGGTAGCTGGGTCATATTGCTGACAGGGAATGAGACTATACACTAATGAATCTCCATCCGGATCGTAAGCGCCTGGGTTATGTGTCCATAAGCGATTTGTACAGGCGTCATCTATGGGATCATTGAGAAGGAGAGGTGAGCGATTGATACCTATGAAAGGATTATTATTGAGAAGAGTTTCTACATAGAAGGAGGTAGCACCTGAGTTAGACATATTCCGTACATTCTCCACTCTGGCAAAGTCAGTATAGCGAAGCTCATAAAGACCTGGACCAGGGAGAGTGATTTCTACTATGTAAATATTTTTCTTCACTCGGGGCCTTAGATGAATTCCCAAGCGAGCGGGTGCCTGGCATCCCCCCCCTGCTGCGCCATTCGCACGGGGGATATTTGTATAGGTGTTTATAAGAATTTTATTGTTTCCAATCACACTCCACACTTCTATGTCCGCAAAGCATCTATCTACACCTGCCGCCGCAGAGTCCGTGTAGGTGGTAAGAGTAACCCGATATCTATTGGGGCCTAAGTAATCGTAGGTAATCTGGCCCGCCAAATTATGGGAGGCACATAGTGTCATGGGTAGGACGAAAAAGCAGAGGGACCGCATGTTGTCTCACAAAATAAAACATATTTGCCCCGTGATAGGGGAGCAGCTAATCACGGCAGCGCAAAGAGTTGTCATAGGGCAAAGGGAAAATATAGAACTTCTTTGGACAGCGCTTATAGCGGGGGGACATGTACTATTAGAAGGTGTACCTGGAGTAGCTAAAACACTCATGGCAAGCACTTTAGCCCGCCTCTCAGGGATGGATTTTCGTAGAGTGCAGTTTACGCCCGACATGCTTCCCTCAGACCTCACAGGTGGACTGGTCTATGAAGGACCTGGAAAATTCTCTATTCGGAAAGGTCCTATATTCACACAGGTGCTCTTAGCAGATGAGATCAATCGTGCACCCGCCAAAGTTCAGAGCGCTCTACTGGAATGCATGCAAGAAGGACAAGTGACGCTGGGAGATGAGACTTATTCGCTTCCTCGTCCTTTCTGGGTACTTGCTACACAGAATCCGATTGAGCAAGAGGGCACCTATGCCCTTCCAGAGGCACAGATAGACCGATTTATGTTTCGGTTAGAAATAGGGTATCCTACTGAGAAAGAAGAAATAGAGATAGTACAGCGGTGGGCGAGAAAGCTTCACCCCGATTTACCTCCTCCCCTCCTTTCTCCACAGAAAATTCTAGAATATCAAACCCAAGCTACGCAGATAGCAGTTCCATCCCGCTTAGAGGAGTATATGGTAAAACTTGTGAGGGCGACTCGGGACCCTGCCTCTGTAGGACTAAAAGAATGGAGCAGTCGGATTGCCTATGGAGCTTCACCTCGGGCAGTTTTAGCCCTTCATCGCGCCAGCCGAGCTCGTGCCCTTCTTATGGGGCGCCAATCCATCCTACCCGAAGATGTAAAAGCTGTAGCCCCCGCAACTTTGCGTCACCGAATAATCCTCTCTTATGTAGCCGTAGCAGAGGGAGTTCGCACAGATAAATTCATCTCAGAGCTCCTTCGGCAAGTTCCTTACTGAAAATGCAGAGAAGCGCTCCTGATATTTGGCTTTACTTGCTTGTATTCCTTCTAATGACCATAGGTATCCTAAATCTTTATTCTATAGAGGGTTTTCCTGACCTAAGTTGGAAGCATACTTATACGAAGCAGCTCCTTTGGGCCATCATAGGCAGTTTCATTATGGGACTTAGTACCTTAGTGGAGGGACAGAGTTGGCGGTACTTTTCTTACTCTTTGTATGCTTTCTGGCTCCTAATTATGCTGATTACGGTTTTTATAGCTAGGGAGATAAATGGCACTCGAGCCTGGCTAGAGGTGGGTGCTCTTCGCATCCAACCCTCTGAATTCATGAAAATAAGTACCATCTTAGCAGTGAGTAACTACCTGACCCGCTACAACTTTCGTTGGAATAGTTGGCGAGACAGGTTATGGGTGGGGCTACTCGTAGGCATGCCTGTACTGCTTACACTCCTTCAGAAAGATACGGGCACTGCCCTCACTTATATTGCTTTTCTCGCACCCTTCTTCCGTTGGAATTTATCTGCATGGATAATAGGAATACCTTTTAGCATGGGACTTTTAGCTTTCCTAACTCTTCTCTATCCTTGGCAGTACATAGCCTTAGGAATTACGGGTATAGCTGCGCTGAGTTACCTTTTTTTATTCAGACGCAGGCACTTATGGTGGCATCTCGGAATAGTTGCTTTGATAGGGGGCTGGCTTTCTTTATCTGATATTCTCTATCAGAGAGTATTAGCGCCACACCAGAGACAGCGGATCCAAGCTCTACTAAATCCCCACCAGGATCCATTAGGTGCAGGCTGGAATGTGATACAGGCCCGTATCGCTGTAACAGCAGGGGGCTTCACAGGAAGGGGATACGGGAAGGGACTCCAAAGCAAGTTAGATTTTATCCCTCAGCGTCACACAGACTTTGCCTTTTGTGGCATTGCTGAGGAGTGGGGCTGGGTAGGTTCATCCACACTCATTCTACTTTATGCAGCTTTTATTCTGAGAATAACCTGGATAGCAGAAAAAAGCCATAGCTCTTATGCTTTATTATGCGGCTATGGAATAGCTGGATTTATTTGGGTACATCTATTGATCAATCTAAGCATGATCTTAGGATTATTTCCGGTAGTTGGGATTCCGCTAGTTTTTGTGAGCTATGGGGGGTCTTCTTGGGTCGCATTAGGATGGGGAATAGGCATACTACAGAGCCTCTACAGGGAAAGAACTCTTAGGCTATTGAGCTAAGACCGGGAGAAGAGCCCGCAAAGCTGGATCCTCAGCTGCTTCACTGATGAGTTTGGGGTCCAGTTGTAAGCACTTCTCCAAGAGCTGGGCTGCTTCTGTGGTATTTCCTAAGCGAGCTAAAAACAAGGCTCTGTAGTACATGACCTCAGGGGTCTGGTAGGGTGCTTCGCTTGCTTTTTGGATCGCCATCTCAGCAGCTTCAAAGTCCCCAAAGTGCATAGCCCAAAAAGCCTTATGAGCCCACCAACGGGGATTCTGATCATCTTGCGAGAGAATTTCCTCCAAAACATGATAAGCCTCGCGGATCCGGTGCTGCTTTAGTAACTCTTCATAATAAGCCTGCAAAGCAGGTAAATAAGAAGGTGCCACACGGCGACACTCTATAAGCGCTGCATAAGCCTCTTGTTTACCTAGTTTTTTTAGTAGTCTATATTTTTCGTACCAGAGCTCTGGACTCTCTGGAAATAGTCCTAAACCAATATGAAGAGGCGTAAGAGCCTCCTCTAGCAAGCCTGCTTCACTCAAATGAAGACTCTGACGTAAGTACTGGATTGCTGAAGGCATAGAATTACAAAGGTAACCGACTTCATGAGAAATCAACAAAAATCATTCCACCTCCATGCTAAATAGAGAAGTTGCCTCCTTATGAACCTTGTTTCGTAGCAGCAAAAAGTAGTGAAGCCCCCCCCTCCAAGCTATAAATATCTTCTCTTCTCGTCTTCTTTCGCAATCCAAAAGCTATTTGACGACTCCGATTTCCTCTTTCGCATATCAAAATTATAGGTTTTTGTGGGAGTTCCCATTCATCCCAATCATACCAGTTTTTGCGCTGAGCTCTGGGAATACAAGGATAACAAACCTCCCGAATATCTATCCAAAGTGCCTCAGAAAGTTCATGAGCCTCATTATATCCAATTTCTAAGGCGTTGCTGACCCTCTGTGTGCCAATCCTAAAGCTTTCCATTCGTCCTCTTAGTAAGTCTATTCTGAAAAGATGATTAGTGGGAGCGGAAAAGGGGCTCGCGAGATACATAGCAGCCAAGGAAGCCTGAAGACTCCCCACAATTCCGGGAATACCTCCCATTACACCCCCTTCACTACACGAATCCCCACAGACTTCTGCACCAAAAAAATCCCGATAGCGAGTCTTATAGAACAAAGCTGCTTGGCCTTCCCACTGATAGATAGCTCCATACACCCAGGGTTTGTGCGAGGCAAAAGCCATTTCATCTATGACTAGCCGACTAGCGATATTGTCTGTACCATCTATCCATATGCTTGCAGATGAACCTATATCTCTTAGAAACCCTTCATTTACCCATACTGTGTGAGCCTCCACATGCAAATCTGGACGGAATTCCAAAAGATATTCCTTTATGCAGTGAGCTTTATATGCGCCTATACTTTTAGGTGTATAAAGAGGCTGACGATGAAGGTTTTCTTCTGCTACCACGTCGGGGTCCGCTATTATAAGCTTACCTATCCCCATCGCAGCAAGGTATAAGGCTGCAGGCGTGCCCAGCCCCCCCACACCTATTATCAGAGCGGATTGACTTAGGAGTTTGTTTTGATCCCAGCCAGGAAGCCTCAGCTGAGCTTCATAACGAAGAAAGTCTTTCATCTTTCTTCGTAATATAGACGGCTCTCTCCCTTCTCATATTCCCAAACCCGCCATTTATACCTCTCGCAACGAGGGGGAAAGAGAAAACGATTAAGCACCCCTTCTCTCTCAGCCGTAGGCAAGTTATTACGACTATATGCAGAGGAGAAATGCGCTATCCACTGCCCTGCTTCATAGCCCTGTATGTGATAGAGAGTAGCTCGCTGAAAGAAGTTCTGCATGACCTTTTTGTTTATTACACCCCACGCAGCACTGTCTATGAGCATACTTTGAGGTATCCAGAACCGAACTCTATGATAGTCCTTCAGATTTATATGGCGCAGTTGCATCCATCCTTCCATACCTACAACTAGAGGATAAAGCGTATCCCGCCCGAGTTTGTGCAAAAGAAATCCGAGCACTTCTTCTTGAGAAAAGCCTAGCACATACCAATCTGCCTGCCCTATGGTATCCTTGAGTGAATTCCATCTTTGAACGAAGTCTGAGGTGGAGGTAGGAAATGGATATGCCATTACAGGTACAGCACGCCTTAGTCCTTCTACAAAGGCGATAGCTTGGGGGTCCTCTGCATCATACAGACACACCCCTCTACCAGAGGAGAAAGCTAAAGTTGAACCTCCTCCTTTTCCCCTTAAGAGGATTCCTATCTTGTACCCTTGACAGTCAGCAGGCATCACTAAGGGAAAGGAAAAACGATTCCGAGGATAAGCAGGATTCATAGGCACAGCATGCCAAATACCATGCCTCTCACAAAAGTCTGCTATAATACGATTGAGGCTCCAAGAAACATCTCCGACCACTATATGGGGGGGCTCCCGCTCCCACCTTGTAAAAAGCTCTCGTAAGCGAGCAGGGCTTCGCTCACTATCCTCTACCTCCACCTGCCAAACAAGATAGGAGGAGTGGCTCTCTGCTAGCCCTAGCTCTAATCCCTGCCAAAACTCCAAGAAAGGTGAATTTCGCTCTTGAGTAGCCATGAAGGGTAAAACTAGAGCCACCTTCAAAGTCTCCACAGGTAGACTATCTACCAGTGCTTTCCATCTCAGCGAATCAGAAAAGAAGCCACATGTGCGTTCAACCTCAGCCTCGCATACTTTCCATAAAGTCCAGAGGCACCCTTGCCGCAAATGATAAAGTAAAGCAGGGAATAAATAAGGAAAGAGTATATTATCTTTATCGCGCAAGTAAGCCCAGAGAAAACCTATATCGGCTTCCCTGTAAGCAAAATGCTCCAGTCTATGTTCTACTGCGCTGCGAAGCTCCGGCGAGACTTCAGATTTTTCCAGTAAGGAGCGAAGGAGATATAAAGCTGAAAGCCACTGGGAACGGTTTTGAAGTAAAAGGTCTGCCCGCCAGTAAGTAGCTTCTAATCCTAAAGGAGAATTAGGAGTTTGCTGGGACACATAGTACCAGCTTCTCAGGGCTTCGGCGTGCTTACCAGTTCTCGCCATCAATAATCCTTGCAGAAGAGCAGCTTCCCACCGAACGAGACTATCAGGGCTCTCACGAGCTTGGCTAAGATAACGATGGGCATTTAGGGTCATGCCCCTTTCAATAGCTTCGTAAGCCTGAACTAAATGCGGGTTGCTTTGCCCCCACGCTAATAGAATAAAGGTTATGTATGCCCAGCTTTTACTCCCATTCAATCGTAGCGGGAGGCTTAGTGGAAATATCATAAACAACTCGCGTAACATCTGGCACCTCTGCTAAAATCCGATTAGCAGCCTCCAAGAGTACCTCATAAGGAATTTTCGTAGGGGAAGCTGTCATTCCATCTGTACTATCCACAGCCCGAAGGGCTATTACTTCTCCATACATTCGGTGGTCCCCCCCCACACCTACCGATCTTTGAGAGAGCAGTACGGCAAAAGCTTGCCAGGTCTGATTGTACCAGCCGCGGGCTTTGAGAGTCTCTAAAAATATAGCATCGGCTGCACGCACTTTTTCTATCCGTTCAGGAGTAACCTCTCCTAAAATACGCACAGCCAGTCCGGGCCCCGGAAAAGGATGTCTCTCTAAGAAAGAGGCAGGGAGCCCAAGCTTCTTACCCAAAGCCCGAACTTCATCTTTGAAGAAAAATCTCAAGGGCTCTATCAGCTTCAGTGATAAGTGCGTCGGCAGTCCACCCACATTATGATGAGACTTAATAGTAGAGGAAACGCTACCTCCACTCTCCACCACATCTGGGTAAATAGTCCCCTGTACTAAATAGCGTATAGCAGGATGGCGTTTTAGCACCCCTTCAAAAAGCTCAATGAAGAGATGACCTATTCTTTTTCGTTTTTCCTCGGGGTCTGATATGCCTTTCAGGACTTCCAAAAAGGCAGACTGAGCCTCTATTAGGTCTACAGGCAGCCCCACCGCTTTATAGGCAGCAAGTACCTCCTGAACTTCATTCCGCCTCATCAGCCCCGTATCTACAAATACCCCCCTGAATCGCGCTCCGATCGCTTTATGAACCAGTAAAGCTGCTACGGTGGAGTCTATGCCCCCGGACAAAGCACAAAGGGCCTCTCCCTCAGGCATATCTTGCCTGAGCTGGCTAATAATTCCATCTACTTCATTTTCAGGTCGCCATCCCCCAGAAAAGCCACAGATAGAATAGAGAAAGTTCTTCAGTAGCGTTTCACCTTGTTCTGTATGAACCACTTCTGGATGAAATTGAACTGCATATAGATGAGATTGGGGGATTTCATATGCTGCATAGGGGATTTTCTGGGTGCGAGCCGTGGCTTTAGCTCCCTCGGGGAGAGTAGCAATAGTGTCGCTGTGGCTCATCCAGACCTGACTATAAGCAGGGACCCCCATCCAGAGAGGAGAATCTTTTTCTACGACCTCTAAGAGAGCTGGTCCATATTCTCTGGAAGTCCCTTCCGTTACTGCGCCACCCCAGTGAGCTGCAAGCCACTGGGCACTATAGCAGATTGCTAATACAGGACGTTGTCCTATCCAATGCTCAGGTAGAGGCGGTCCTTGAGAGACAGAGGCATAACTTCCAGAGAGAATTATACCCTTTACTTCCTTAGGCAGCCCTTCTGGAAGCTTATTCCAAGGAAAAATCTCAGCATAGATTCCCAGTTCTCTCGCCCTACGAGCTATAAGCAGAGTATATTGAGAGCCGAAATCTACTACCCAGAGGGCTTCTTTATTCACTGCTGGGCTGTGAGAAAGTTTGCCTCAGCTTGCTCCCAATTCACCACATTCCACCAGGCTTTGATATAATCGGCACGCCGATTTTGATACTTGAGGTAATAGGCATGTTCCCACACATCCAGTCCCAA
>JANXCJ010000086.1 GCA_025060275.1 Bacteroidia bacterium
TATGACTTGGCTGTATCTCACTCCATATGCATCCAATTTTATAGAAGTTCTCCCATTTAGTAAGCGGAGGAAGTAAAAGTTCATCTATTTTTTGTGCAGCTTCTTGAATTGCCGATAAAAGGGATGTGAAGCCCTCTCCTGCCAAGGTACACATATACTTTTCCTCAATCATGCCATAGGCCTGCATATATCGCCAGGTTACAGCGAGGGAGGTACAACTCCCCAAAGGCGCTGCTTGAAGCTGCATGGGCAGACCAGGAAGAAGAGAGAAAAGTTCAGCTACTTCATCGTTTCTTCTTATGAGAAAAGCAATCTCATGTGGTGGAATGCCTGTGCTACGCAGATCATTCAGTACTTCTTGAATGCGCTCACCTCGCTCTTGCTCTTCTTTCACTAATAGGATTTGCACTCGTTGCTTTCCTTCATTTGAACTCGCCTCTGCCTTGGGAGTTTGAAGCACTCCGGGTGCATGATAGAGGTTTTTCAATTCCTCTACAGCCGCCAAAGCGAATGGATTTTTATTTCTGGCTTGCTTATAGCGTTTCTCTAATAAGAAGGGGAGGCAGCTGTAGAGCTGATTATTGAATCCCACGATAGTAGGATGGCTTCGGAAATTTTGAGATAGGGTTTCGGGATTGTCAGCATTTCTCCAGTAAGAGAGTAGCACTCGGAAATCAGCTTCACGCCAGGCATAGATAGATTGTTTGGGGTCCCCAATTAGCGTAACTTTCCCACCTTGGGCCCTGAGCTCCTCTAAAAGGGGCTTTATAATCTCCCATTGTCCAAGGGAAGTATCTTGCGCTTCATCTACGAAGAGCTCCGTGTAAAATCTTGCCTTTTCACTAAGCAGAAAGGGAAAGTACTGAGCAATAAGCTGCACAAATACAACGAGGTCTCTGAGGAATAGCTTCTGTGTGCGTTGTCTATAACTTCTTAGAGCTTCATAGATAATCTTGATTAGGGCTCCATCGGCTTTTGAGACATTTAGAACGGAAAGCCAGGCGTCCCCCTGTGCATTGGAAGCATTCTGGATAGCCCACTCATGCAGAACAAACCGTATAGAAGCTCTTAGTGCCCCTTCATTAATCTGGGCCTCTATCTCTGATTGCAAAATACGAGTAGGAGAAAGACGCCGGGCCGATTTTTCTATTTCATCTTGGAGCTTCTTTCTAAGGGAATCCATCAGTTTAGGCTGAGATAGGTTCATGAGAAGGTTTTCTGCGACAAGGGCAGTAGCTTCTATTTGGTCCTCTTCTTCAACGATCAGCGTACTGTAGGTAGCTATCCCCAGTAGGGGAGCAGTGTAATAAAAGATTTCTCTGACTAAGGCATCTATGGTACTGGTATAGAGAGGAGCTTGCCCTAAAATAATCTGTCGTAGAAGGGTAGAGTAAGACTTCTCAGCGGCGAGTCTGAGTATCCTTTCTCGCAATTCTGCAGCGGCATTTCGTGTAAAAGTGATTGCAAGGACGCCCCGACATTTAGGCTGCTCCAAAGCTTCCAGAGCCAGTGTAGCTAAGCGATGGGTTTTACCTGACCCTGCAGAAGCTAATATTACGCGAAGGCTCATGAAGGAATTTTTATATGCTTCAGGGCTTCCTCTACGGGATGGGGATTGTATCCCAAGGCCTGTGCCTTAGCAATAGAAAGGGGTGAATAAGATGGACGCGGGGCGATAGGCTGATAATCCTCTCCCGTAATAGGCTGAATCTTCTCAGCCGGCAGATGCCAAGCCTGTGCCACTTTTAGCCCAAAGGAATAGGGAGTCTCTATATCCGGACCTGCTATGTGGAAAATTCCCTGTGCTCCCTTTTCTGCTAAAAGGATTAGCCCTTCTCCTACATCATGCGCCCAAGATGGGGTTCTAACCTGGTCTATGTAAAGGGGTAGTACTCGCCCTTCCTTCAGGTTGTAAATTACCCTTAGAAGGATATTATCCCGTGCTAAGGTCGGTGCCCACCCATATACCAGTGCAGTACGAGCAATAGCCCATGGACCTGGATAGTTTTTCACCCATGCCTCTGCAGCCAATTTACTTGCTCCATATACTGACAAGGGAGCCTCATAGTCGCCCTCCACATAAGGGCGCTCAATGGCAGGAAATCCATCATATACAAAGTCCGTAGAGACAAATATGAAATGTGTAGAAGGCATATACGCTATGAGGGCCTCTATCAGAAGGCGTGTAGCAGTTACATTATGGAGCCAACACAAAGCTGGATTTTCCTGACATGCGTCTACCAGTGTCATAGCTGCACTATGAATTACAACATCAGGCCGTGCCCACTCTATGAGTCGCCTTACACCTTCAGGCTGTGTAAGGTCTTCAGAAAGATAGTTAGAGGCGCTGGGCGGAGCTTCCCCCCTTCCTGTGAGATAGACATCCAGAGCGCGACGCTGTGCCGCCTGCCATGCATGATATCCTACCAGCCCTCGGCTACCCGTGATCAAAAGGCGCATTTAGCAAACTTACACGAAAAGGTATCTTTGTAGCTGTGTGCGGAAAGTTCATATCATAGGCATAGGAGGTAGTATAATGCATGCCTTAGCCCTCCACCTCCAAAGAAAAGGATATATCGTTACGGGTTCAGATGACCGTATAGAAGAGCCTGCTCGTAGCCATCTCGCCAGAGCAGGCTTACTCCCTTCCCAGGAGGGATGGTTCCCAGAAAAAATACAAGATGATATAGACTTTGCCATAGCGGGAATGCATGCCCGCCCCGATAACCCTGAACTTCTGCGCGCCCAAGCCTTGGGGTTGCCTATTCACGACATGCCTACCTATGTGGCGCAAGCAATCCGGCAGAAACACAGAATAGTTGTAGCAGGTAGTCATGGCAAAACCACCACTACAGCCCTGCTAATTCATGCGTTTCAGAAACTGGGAATACCTGCTGATTGGCTTGTGGGAGCTCGTACACAGGGAATTGATACTACTCTTTCCCTCAGTGAAGCACCCACGTGCATATTAGAGGGAGATGAATATCCCGCCTCGCCTTGGAATCCTCAGCCCAAAGCCGCAGTGTACAGACCGCACTGGCTCATCCTCACAGGTATTGCATGGGATCATGCAAATGTGTATCCCACCCCCGAACGCTATCTTCAAGTTTTTGAGCATATTCTCCAGACTTTGCCTAAAGGAGGTATCTGCTTCTATAACAGCGCCGATGCTTTAGTCAAGAACATTGTAACAAAACACCTTCATCCGGGCTGGCATTACCTTATACCTTATCAAGAGTTACCTTTTTTTCGGCGGGGTACTACCTGGTTCGTGCGATTAGGTAGACGCGTAGTCCCTGTGCGTTTCTGGGGACGCCATAATGTGCTAAATGCAGCAGCTGTCTGGAGGTTGCTCCAGGAGTTTTATGTGGATGATAGAGCCTTTGCGGAAATTTTGAGCTCTTTTGTTCTCCCTGAGAGACGGGGCGAAGTCTGGTACAACTCAGACCGACTAGTCATTGTACGAGACTTCGCGCATGCTCCCAGTAAGGTGGAAGCTGCTCTGAAAGCCCTACGAGAAACTTTTCCTAATCGTACGCTTCTTGTAGTACTTGAGCTTCACACTTATAGTAGCTTACTACCCCACTATGCTTTGCAGTACAGGCGTGCTCTGCGCTATGCTCATCATAAGTGGCTATACGCAGAGAAAGAAATAGCTGCAGAAAAAGGAGCGAATTTAGCAGCTCTCCGAAAAGCCCTGAGTGGGTCTTACCGCTGGTTCTTTGACTCATCGTCTCTAATACAGGCTCTTAGAGAGACTTTGTCCAATTTCTCAGGCGTAGTGGCTCTTTTATCCTCTGGTACGCTTGGAAATCTGACGCTAAAGGACCTCTCTCTTCCATCCTCATAAGAACTCTTTGTATTTTTGTCATATGCCATCAATTTCTGAGCGGGCTGGGGAGGTTCCTCCATCGCCTATTCGGAAGCTCGTGCCTTATGCTAATGCTGCAAAAGCCAGAGGCAAAAAGGTCCTCCACTTGAATATCGGACAGCCTGACCTCCCTACTCCTTCTGTATTCTGGGAGGCTCTCCAAAATGCCCAGCTAAAAGTCTTAGACTATACCGAGTCAGGGGGGCTCCCTGCCTTACGCGAAGCTTACGCAAAATTCTATGAAGAGATATATGGTATCCATCTCACGCCTGCGCATTTTCTAATCACCGCAGGCGGCTCTGAAGCCTTGCTTTTTGCCTTTCTCACCCTTCTCAACCCTGGTGAAGAAGTTCTTGTAATAGAACCTACATACGCTAACTACATAAGCTTGGGTAAAGCTGCGGGCATCTCCCTAAGAGCGGTTGAAAGCTCAATAGAAAACGACTTCAAGCTTCCACCGCCTTCTGTTTTGGAATCTGCTCTGACAGAGAAAACCCGTGCAATTCTGATATGCAATCCTTCTAATCCTACTGGAAAGCTCTATGCCCCGAATGAAGTATGCCAAATAGGAGAAATATGTCGCCGGCATAATCTTTTCCTGATAAGTGACGAGGCTTATAGAGATTACTGCTATGATGGTCAGCGATTTTTCTCTGCCCTTGAGATTCCTGACTCTGAGAGCTTTGTAGTGGTGGTGGATACGCTATCTAAGCGTTATTCTGCTTGCGGGGCGAGAATAGGGGCATTAATCTCTCGTAATCTTGATATCCTACAAGCAGCACTAAAATGGGCTCAGGCTCGCCTTGCTCCTCCTACTCTAAGTCAGATAGGAGGGATAGCTTTACTCTCTTTACCTCGCGAGTATTACGAAAATGTCCGAGAAACTTTTCAGCGTAGGCGCGACATTCTTCTGCAGGGGCTGCGAGATATTGGCGGGATTGAATGTGCGAGCGTGCAAGGTGCCTTTTATCTCATGCCTCGGCTTTCCATAGGGGACAGTGATGCTTTTGCCCAGTGGATGCTAGAATGCTTTGATATAAATGGAGCCACCGTAATGATAGCACCTGGTACGGGTTTCTTCACGCAACCCGAAAAAGGGCGCCAGTTTGTGCGTCTCGCATATGTATTGGATGAACCCTACCTGGAAAAAGCTATAGAAATTCTCCGAGCAGCTCTAAACATCTATGCAAGGGAGCATGTGCCTATCTTGTAGGAATAGAGCAGGGAAGATACCCTTGTAAAGGAGACTTTAACTCTCTTTTATCTTCGCTGAGGGAGTTATTTCCCCACCTCCAGAAAAGGGACTTGAAAGTCTCGCCTCATATCTTCTCTTATCAGGAGGGAGGATGTGCGATTTCTTTCCAATTTTTCCGTCTTCGTAGAATACCGAGTCCCTCCCAAATAGCAGCGGACAAGCTGCTAATGTCTGCCTCTTCCTTGCCTACTATATCATATGCCACTCCATGATCGGGCGCCGTTCTTACAAAGTCAAGCCCAGCTGTAAATTGAAAACCCTCCCACCCTGCCAGTAACTTGAAGGGGATAAGCCCTTGATCATGGTACATAGCTAATACCCCATCTACTTTCTCATACTGATGACTTGCGAAAAAACCATCGGGTGAAAAAGGTCCCCCTATCATCATTCCTTCTTGGGTGAGAGCTTCAATAGCAGGGGCGAGAAGCTCAAGCTCTTCATTGCCTATCACTCCTCCATCACCTGCATGGGGATTTAGACCCAATACGCCTATCCGTGGGGTAGGAATAGCAAAGTCCATGACCAAGGAAGAGTGAAAAATGCGAAGTACCTCTTTCACCTTTTCAGTAACTAAATGAGCTTTGACCTCACAGAGAGGAACATGCTCAGTCAGGAGACCTACACGAAGCTTTTCTCCTATCATCATCATGAGAATGTTTGCCTGGGGGAAAATGGCTCGGAAATAAGCTGTATGCCCTCTATAGGGAAAGGTTTTTTCGCTGTAAAAGGTTGATTTATCTACGGGTAGTGTCACGAGCAAATCTATTTCTCCTGCAGAAGCGGCTCGGACCCCCTCCTGAAGAGCTGCGCGAGCTATGCGCCCACCTACCTCACTGCGATGACCTATGGTAAATTCTCCTCCTTCTGTGCACTCTAAAAGGTTTATATGCTGCGGTTGAGCATTCTTTATGTGTCGTATTGCATGATAACGAAGAGAAGAAAGCCCCAAAAAGCTGCGCCACCGCTCTATAACTCGCCTGTGTGCAAATACTATTGGAATAAAATGCTCTTGCCACCCCTCCCTCTCTAAAAAGCTAAGTAGCAGCTGGGGGCCAATCCCTCCGGGTTCCCCGATACTGAACCCTACCCGAGGTAGTTCATCCAAAGAGCCGTTCTCCATGGCGCATTAGGAATGCAAGGGTAAGCCGCACACCTACCCCTGAGGCATATTTGACCTGATAGTGGCGGGGGAACCCTCTTTCTGCCGGCATGGGCTTATGGAAATAGGCGGTGCCTGCTATGTCTATGTGTGCCCAAGGGTACCTTACGAAGTATTCTAAGAACTTTGCAGCTGTGATAGCCCCTGCCTCTCGCCCCGCAGAATTCTTAATAGCAGCTATGTCGCTTTTTATCATATAGCCGTATTCCTCCCAAAGAGGAAATTCCACTAACCGTTCATAGGTGTATTGACCAGCCTCCATGAGGGCATCTCGGATAGCTTTCCCTGCATTTGTGAAGAGCACAGAAGCATAAGGCCCTACTGCCATCGCAGCCGCTCCCGTAAGAGTAGCAAAGTCTAAAACAAAAACAGGCTCCAGTCGCCTTGCATAAATAAGCGCATCTGCTAAGATAAGCCTTCCCTCTGCATCCGTATTCCGAATTTCCACTGGAGTTCCATCGTACATGTGTATAATATCGTTAGGAGTATAGGCATTTTCTCCTGGACGATTATCCGTAGCAGGTACTAAAGCTACTACATGATATGGAAGTTGCAGGAGGGCAAGCGCTCTCAGTACCCCTATAACGGTAGCCCCCCCCGCCATGTCGCATTTCATGTAGTCCATGCTCTCAGTTGTGGGCTTTAGGCTTAATCCACCTGTATCAAACATGAGCCCCTTTCCTACTAGGACGATGGGACGCTTATTCAAGGGATTTGCTGGACGATACTCTGCAATAATGAAAACAGGAGGATTTTGACTGCCTCTATTCACGGCTAAGAGGCCTCCCATCTTTTCTTTCTCTATGCGAGCCTTATCCCAGATTTCCACGTTGAAGCCTGCTTCTGTTCCCAGTGCTGATATCCGACGAGCAAACTCTTCCGCAGTTAGTATATTGGGGGGCTCATTCACCCAGTCTCGCACAAGGTTTACCGTATCTCCTATGATGCTTCCTACTTTGGCAGCTTTTTGGGTCTCCTGGGTAGGAGCCACTACGAAAATCTTTTCTACCGAAGCAGGAGGCTCCACCATGTACTTTGTGAAACGATAGAGAGCCATGTGAGCCATTTCAGAAAGGGCTTGATAGAAATCCTCCAGGTTTTTCTGTGTAGGCTCGTGTACCCATACCAGCTGTACTTCATGCCAGCCCACCTCCTCCGCTTTCCTAAGAGCATAGAATACCCCTCTTCTGAAGTGTTCTAAGGTTGTCTCCCCCAGCCCTACCTGGAGCCATGCATATCGCCCATTTACGAAGAAACTCAATTTCTCCCTACGAGGGAAATCAGCATTAGTTATACCCCATGGCTTTAGGTGATTATTCCATGTAGCTTCCGATACATCGGGAGAGGTGATCCATAGAATGGGCAGTTCTCCTCTCACCTCGCTACTTAGGATAACCTGCATGGGTAGCAAAGTTAGCGCCCAGACTCACAGCTTATCTAAAGTTATTTTTCTGTGAAAGGGTGCTGCCGAGGGAAGCGATAACTCTACAAGACGGGGCAAAGCAATATATCATAAATGTGCGTTCTACGGCTGTAGGACGGACAAAATTTGGGAATACCAATCGGGAAACGACTTCTAAAATATAGACGAGCTCTCATACCTGTCTATAGCTGGAATTAGTTTCCCTTACTCGGGGAGGGTTAGCTGGTATTCTACTGCCTGTAAAATATGAGAGG